>VBFW01000204.1 GCA_005880525.1 Chloroflexota bacterium
CAAGCTGCGCATGATGCGCGCCACTGCCGACGACCTCGGCCACAAGGACTTCGTGATCATCGCTCGGACCGACGGCGTGTCCGCCACCGAGGCGCCCGAGTCGAAGCGCGGAATGCAGCTCGCGATCGAGCGCGGGCTTCGCTATCTCGACAGCGGCGTTCCAGACCTCCTGTGGTGCGAGTTTCCGACCGCGGAGCGCGCGCCGGTCGAACAGTTCTCCGCGGAGATCCACAAGCGTTTTCCGAAGGCTCGCTTCGCGTTCAACTACTCCTCGTCGTTCAAGTGGTACAACGAGAAGAACCCGATCACCTGGGACGACCTGGGTGAGCTCGGGGTCGGATTCATCTTCATCACGCTGGCGCTGCAGCACGCGGCCGGCCACGGGATGTCGATGCTCCTGAACGACCTGAAGCAGCAGCAGGAAGAGGGCTACATGGCTTTGCAGCGCAAGGAGTGGGAAAACGGCGCCGACATTCCGACGCGCAGCCATCACCTCTTTACAGGGGTGCCGTACCACCAGCACCTCGGCCACGCGTACGGCGCTTCGCGGTTGAGCGAGGACATGGACGAGCACCTCGAGGTGTCGAAGGTCGTCTAGGCAAGCGTCCGCGTAGCATTCCGCGCCGGGGTGCTTCTGTTCCCGTTCCGGTACCTGTGGTGGCTGATCGGCAGCCTGCGGGCAAGGCTCGGGCGGCCGCCCGACTACGTGACGTTCCTCATCGAAGAGAACATGCCTGCGCTGCCGGATCCGCCAGTGCCGCCGTGGCAGCGTTTCTTCCGGCGGCAGCGCATGAGCATGCGCGAGCTTGGCCGTCGCGTCGAGGCCATCGAGAAGGATCGGCGGATCAAGGGCGTGGTGCTTCACCTGCGGCCGGTGCCTATGTCGCTTGCGCTGCTGCAGGACATGCGCGAGCTGGTCGCCCGGCTGAGGAAGTCCGGCAAGCGGGTGATCGCCTGGGCGCCGTTCTACACCACAGGCACGTACTACCTCGCGTGCGCGTGCGACGAGATCCTTCTTCTGCCGACCGGGATCGTGCAGCCGCTGGGCCTGTCGTCGACCGGGATGTTTCTGGCGCAGGGTCTCGCGCGCGTCGGCATCCAGGCCGACTTCGTGCAGGTGTCGCCGTACAAGACGGCGGCCGACGTCCTGACCAGGTCGAAGATGTCGGACGAGATGCGCGAGCAGATTCGGTGGCTGCTGAAGTCCGAGCACGACCAGATCGCCGAGGCGATCAGGGAAGGCCGCCTGCTCGATGCCGACGGCGCCTTGCAGGTCATCGACGGCTCGCCTTATACGGACGAGCAGGCGGTGGCGCGGAAGGTGGTCGACGCGGTGCTGTCGGAGGAGCAGCTGCCGCTGCACCTGAGCAGCGGCGCCGAGGTGCGCATTGGCGATTGGGATCAGGCGCGCAGGCACATGAGCCGCCCCGCGCCGCGCTTGCGGGTCGGCAGCTACGTCGCCATCATCCGCATCCAGGGGACGATCATCGACGGACGCTCAGGGCGCCCGCCCGTGGCGCCGCCCGTTGAGATTCCCATCGTCGGCGATCCGCGAGCGGGCGACCTCACGGTCGTGCAGGTCGCTCGCCAGGTGGCGGCCGACCGCCGCGCAGCCGCGGCCGTGGTCTACGTCGATTCGCGAGGCGGCTCGGTGACGGCGTCGGAGGCGATGCGGCAGGCGCTCGTGGTGGTGGCGGCGAAGAAACCAGTGGTCGTCGCGATGGGGCCGGTGGCGGGGTCGGGCGGCTACTGGGTGGCGACGCCGGGACGCTGGATCGTCGCGCGTCCTGGCACGCTGACCGGATCAATCGGCGTTCTGACCGGAAAGCTCGTCACCGGCGGGCTCTGGGCGAAGCTGCTGGTCAATCGCGAGACCGTCGCGGAAGGCCGGCACGCGCTGATGGAGGGCGACGAGAAGCCTTACACGGCTGAGGAGCGGCAGATCGTGCAGTCGATGATCGACCGCGCGTACGGCATGTTCCTCGACGTGGTCGCATCCGCGCGCGGCGTCACCCGCGGCGATGTCGAGCCCATCGCTGGCGGCAAGGTGTGGACCGGCGCGCAGGCGCTGGAGCGCAAGCTGGTCGACGAGCTGGGCGGCCTCGACGCGGCCCTGGCGAAAGCTCGAAGTCTTGCGGGCCTGCCGGACACCGCGCTCGCGTTCGAGGTTCACCCGCCCAAGCGAGCCCTGGCGCCGCAGCCCCTGCCGACCGCCGGGGCCCTGGCCGGCTACCTGCTCGAGGGCGTGACGCTTTTCAACCGCACCCCGGTGCATGCGCTGACGGAGCTTTTGTGCACAAAAGCATGAAATCTCGGCCGAATAACCTGCTTTTGTGCACAAACGCGGGGAATCGGACTTTCAGTACCCCAGCTCCGGGAACTGGTCCGGCCGTCGCTCGCGCATGATCTCGTAGACGCGCGACACGATCGCCTCCCGATTCGGCTTGGTGAAGTAGTCGCCGTCCGGCCCGTACGCCGGCCGGTTCGGTGACGCGGTCAACGTCCGCGGCGCCGCGTCCAACGACCACCAGCCGTTCTGGGCCTCGAGGACCTGCTGCATCATGAAAGCCGACGCCGCTCCCGGCATGTCCTCGTCCAGGAACAGCACCGCGTGCGTCTTGTCGAGCGACCGCGAAATCGTGCGCCCGACATCGAACGGGTTCAGCCACTGCACATCGATGACCTCGGTCGACACGCCCAGCTCGTCGAGATCGCGAGCCGCCTCCAGCGCGATCGCGCAGCACGCGCCGTACGTCACGACTGTCACGTCGCGGCCCTCGCGCAGCACTTCGGGCACGCCCAGCGGCACAGTGAACTCGCCCACGTTGTCGGGCAGCCGCTCCTTCAAGCGGTATCCGTTCAGCACCTCGACGACCACCGCCGGGTTGTCGCCGCGGAACAACGTGTTGTACATGCCAGCGGCCTGCGTCATGTTGCGCGGCACCGCGATGTAGATCCCGCGAAGCGCGTGCAGCAGCACCGCCATCGGCGACCCCGAGTGCCAGATGCCGACGAGCCTGTGGCCCTTGGTGCGGATGATGACCGGCGCCTTCTGGCCGCCGACCGTCCGCCAGTGCAGCGTGGCCAGGTCGTCCGACGCTTCCTCGAGCGCATAGAAGAGGTAGTCGAGGTACTGGATGTCGCAGATCGGCTTGAGCCCGCGCATCGCGCTGCCGGTCGCCTGCCCCAGGATCGTCGCCTCCCGGATCCCGGTGTCGGTGACCCGCAGCTCGCCGTACTTGGCCTGCAGCCCTTCGAACACGAGGTTGACGTCGCCGAGCTTGCCGACGTCCTCGCCGATCACGAAGATTCGCGAGTCGCGCGCGAAGTTGGCGTCGAAGTTGCGGAGCAGCACCATCCGGCCGTCGACCGTGGGCGACGAGTCCGAGTACTCGGCCGGCACCACCGGAACGTTCAGCGGCGACTCGGTCGACGCGCTGTAGACATGCGAGTTGTACCGCTCGCGATTTTCGCGACCGTAAGCCCCGACGAATCGCGCCAGCTCGTCTCGCGCCGGCGACTCGAGCCCGCGCAGCGTGGCGAGCGCCCGGGAGGCCGCGCTCATCACCATCGCCCGAGTCACCTTCGAGCTCTCGGCCAGGTCGCCAGCGATGGTCTGGGTTTCATGCGTTCCGGCCTGGCCAAGGAGAGCGACCAGGCGGTCGCGCTCCTCACGTATGGGCGACTGATACGCCTCCCACGCGAGGTCCCGCGCAGCCTCCACGGCCTCCTTGTCGGCCGCCTCCCAACCTTCGATCTGCGACTCGCTCGCGATCCCCTGATCGACCAGCCACACCCGCATCCTCGCGATGCAGTCGAAGTCCTTCTCGAACTTCAGCCGCTCCTTCGACTTGTAGCGCTCATGGCTGCCGCTGGTCGAGTGGCCCTGCGGCTGCGTGATCTCGATCACGTGGAAGATGGCCGGCTTGTGCCCCGACCGCACGCGCTCGACGCCGCGCAGGTATCCGTCCACCAGGCCCGTGTAGTCCCAGCCGCGAAGCACGTCGATGTCGATGCCCGGCCGGTCGTCAGGGATGAAACCGCGCAGCGCGTCCGAGATCGACGACTTGGTCGTCGCCATCGA
>VBFW01000205.1 GCA_005880525.1 Chloroflexota bacterium
TCACCCACCAGCGCGACGATCTGGCCCGCGGGGATCTCGATGTTGATGTCGTGGAGCACCGGCTTGTCGAGATACGCAAAGGTCACGCCCTCGAACGCGATCGCGCCGCGCGCCTGCGTGAGCTGCACGGGAGACGCCGGCTCTGGCACTGTCGGTGCCTCTTCGATCACGCCCGCCAGCTTCTCGAGCGCCGCACCAGCCGCCTGGAAGATGTTGTAGAACTGCGACAGGTCCTGCATCGGCTCGAAGAACTGCCTCAGATAAAGGACGAAGGCTGTCAGCACCCCGAGCGTCAGCTGACCTTCCACGACCAGGTAGCCGCCGAACAGCAGCACCGCAGCGGTCGTGAGCCTGCCCAGGAGCGAGATCCCAGGTCCGAACGTCGACGCCAGCCGGTTCGACCAGATGTTGGCGTCGCGGTACCGGCCGTTCACGTCCTCGAAGATCTGCTGGTTGCGCGGCTCGCGCCGGAACGCGTGCACCGCGCGGATGCCACCCAACGACTCCACGTACTGAACGATCACCAGCACGATCGCCCGCCGCACGGCGCGATACGAGCGCGCCGAGTTGTGCCGGAACCACCACGTCAGGGCGAGCACCAGCGGCATGGCGACGAGCGCCACCACGCCGAGGCGCGGGTCGAGGTGGATGAGGATCGCCGTGATCGCGATCACCGACAGCAGCGAGGTGACGACTGAGGTGAGGCCGGTCGCCAGCAGCTCGTTCAGCGCCTCGACGTCGGACGTGAGCCGAGAGATGATGCGGCCCGACGTGTAGCGCTCGTAGAACGACAGCGACAGCTCCTGCACGTGCGCGAAAAGCAGCGTGCGCAGGTCGAACAGCGACTGCTGGCCTATTCGCCCGGACAGACGCAGGAACACGTAGTTGGACAGGGCGTTGATCACCAACACGCCGATGAGTGCCAGGCCGATTTCGGCGAGTGTGGTGAGGTCGCCGGCCTTGCCCGGTCGGACTCCCTTGTCGATGCCCAGCCCGATGAGATACGGGATGGACAGGTAGGCGGTCGATCGAACGAGGATCAGCAGGCCGGCGAGGGCGATCTGCCGTCGGTATGGATAGGCCAGGCGCGCCAGGAGCCTGCGGCTGCGCCTTCGCAGGAGCCCTGCAACGCTGGCCGAGAACTCGTCGACGTCCTCGGTCGCGACGCCTCGCCAGCGGTCGGCGGCCGCAGTTGCGACGGCGCTCAAGCCGTCACCATCCGCGACTCGCTGTCTTCGTACTCCTGCGAGAGCAGGGCGCGGTAGAGCGGGTTCGTGCGCATCAGCTCGGCGTGCGTGCCGACCGCGGCGACGCGGCCGCCGTCTATGAGCGCGACCCGATCCGCAAGCGCCAGCGTCGAGGGACGGTGCACCACAAGCAGCGAGGTCACGCTTTCGAGCACGCTCGCGAGCGCCCTTTCGATGACGGCCTCCGTGTGTACGTCGACCGAGGACAGCGGGTCGTCCAGCACCAGCACCGGCGGCGACCCGAGCACCGCCCGCGCCAGGGCAAGCCTCTGCCGCTGCCCGCCGGACAGCGTGTAGCCCTGCTCGCCGACGCGGGTCTCGAGACCCCACGGCAGGTCCCAGACGAACTCTGCCTGGGCCACCTTCAGCGCGCGCTTGAGCTCCTCGTCGGACACGATCGGCCGGCCCATCACCAGGTTTTCGTGCACCGACGCCGAGAACAGGATCGGATCCTCGAAGGCGGTGCCGATGTGCGAGCGCAGAGAGCGCAGGTGCAGGTCGCGGACGTCGATGCCGTCGAGCAGGACGCTGCCCTCCGTCACGTCGTAGAGGCGCGGCACCAGGTACGCCAGGGTGGTCTTGCCCGAACCGGTGCGCCCCACAAGCCCGAGCGTCTCGCCCGGTTCGATCGTCAGGTTCAGGTCACGGAGGATCCACGCGTCCGACTTCGGGTACTTGAAGCCCACGCCGCGCAGCTCGATGCGCCCCTTGCATCGCTCCATCGCGCGCGCGCCCGGAAGATCCGCGATGTCGGGCCGCGAGTCCATCACCTCGTTGAGGCGCTGCACCGCTGTCTTGCACTCCTCGTTCATCGAAAGCACCCAGCCGATGGCGTCCATCGGCCACGTGAGCATGAAGACGTAGTTCATAAACGCGATCAGGCCGCCCACCGTGAGGCTGCCGTGGCTCACGGAGTAGCCGCCGAGCAGCAGCACCGCCGCGAGCGAGAGGTTGGGCAGGAGCGTGAGCTGCGTCCACAGTCGCGCGCGCTCGGCGATGGCCTCGATGTTGGACGCTCCAAGCCGGCGCGCCATGTCGTCGAACCGGGCCTGCATCAAAGGCATGCGGCCGAACGCCTTGATGATGCGGACGCCGGTCGCCATCTCCTCGATGATCGTGGTGAGGTCGCCTTGCTGGTCCTGGATGCGGCGGGCGATGACCTTGTACTTCTCGTGGAACCTGTTGCTGAAGTAGGCGATCGGCAGCATGCAGAGCACCGTCACGATCGCAAGCTGCCAG
The DNA here is from genome assembly GCA_005880525.1 of Chloroflexota bacterium. Taxonomy (GTDB): domain Bacteria; phylum Chloroflexota; class Dormibacteria; order Dormibacterales; family Dormibacteraceae; genus CF-118. Next base: position 2,487 of record VBFW01000205.1, read on the forward strand.
TCCAGCTGCGCCATCAGCACGAACACGACGGCGAACGTGACGATGGTCTGCAGGAACCAGATCAGCCCGTAGCTCACGAAACGGCGGACCGTCCCGATGTCGGAGATCGCGCGAGACAGCAGCTGGCCCGACTGCCAGTTGTCGTGGAACGAGACCTGCAGGCTCTGCAGGTGCGCGTAGAAGTCGTTGCGGAGGTCGGTCTCCATGCGCAGCGAGGCCATGCCCGAAAAGTTGCGCCGCAGGTAGATGAAGACGAATTCGAGAAGGCCGATCACGACGAGCAGCGCCACCGGCGGCCCGATGTCACCGAGCTGGTGATGGCTGATGGGCCCGTCGATGATGTACTGGATCACTTTCGGGATCGCGGCCGCGGCCGCGAGGCTGCCCAGCTGCGAAAGACCGAAGATAACCACGAGTCCCCAGTACGGGCGCAGGTAAGGCAGATAGCGACGAAGCGCGCGGAGACCCACGAGGGTCGCTCAGTTTACCGACGTCAGGCTCGTGCCAGGTCCCTTATGGAGACGATGCCCACCACCTCCCCGCCTTGCATGACGGGCAGGTGGCGGAAGTTGTGGTCGAGCATGGTCTTCAGCGCAGAGTCGACGGAGTCCTCAGGTGAAACGGTCATCGGATCGGGCGTCATCCATGACGACACCTCGTGGGCCGGCGCATCGTGCGAGTTGGACAGCGCGCGCACCGTATCGCGCTCGGTGAAGATGCCCGCCAGGCGCGTGCCCTCCATCACCAGGGTGGAGCCGATGCGGTGCTGAGCCATGAGCGCGACCGCCTCGCCGACCGTGGTGGTCGGGTTCACGTAGTGCAGGCTCGTCGACATGACCTCCCCCACGGTGGCCATCGCTCCTACTATGCACCCGCCGGCGGATTTGGGAAAGCGGCAAGCAGGCCGGTTGCGACCATCACGGCCAGTGCCATCACCGCGTCGGTTCGGGCCACCGGCACGCCGCGCCGCCATGTGACTGCGGCGAGGGCCAGCATCGCCAGCACTCCGACCGACTTTGCCACCAGGACGGCGCCGTAGACCGTCTGCCAGAGATCGCTGAACCCGGTCACCTGCTCGGTGGCGCGCAGGAGGCCGGTCAGCGCGGTGAACGCGAAGCCGACCATTGCCACGCGGCCGAATCTCGTCAGCAGGTCCTGTCCCCCGGGGCTGCGCCATCCGTCAGGCGGTCGCAGCACGGCCAGCACCAGCACGCCTCCCCCCCAGATTCCGGCGCTCAGCACATGCAGCTCGTCCACCAGGATCGCCGGTACGGCCGGCTGCGCACCGGCCGCGTGCCCTGCGAGCGCAAGGAGCAGGACCGCCGCGAACCCGGCCGGGACGGCGCCCGGACCCCAGCGCAGGCACATCACCAGCGCGGCCAGCTCGACCGCGACCCGTGCCGCACCGATCCAGGAGGGCGCCAGCGCAACAGTGGCCACGCCGCCGAGCAGCGCCAGCGCCAGCGCGCCATCCATGCCCGGCCGAACCCAACCGAGATGCGGCGGCTGGCGCGCGAGCTGGCGCATCACGACCACGCCGACGAAACCCAGAAGGCCCGCGTATTCGAGCCCGCGGAACGCACCCGCCACGATCTCGGCCGGCGTCATCGAATGCGTCTACCCTAGTTGCCGATGGCCGCC
>VBFW01000206.1 GCA_005880525.1 Chloroflexota bacterium
GCCTTGATGCGAAATCGTCGATGCGCATGCCGCGCTCGATGCACGCGTCGACGTACGCCATTCCGTCGGCGAGCGTGAACGCGAGCTCCTGCGCCGCGGTCGAGCCGGCCTCGCGGATGTGATAGCCGGAGATGGAGATGGTGTTCCACTTCGGCACCTCGGCCGCGCAGTACTCGATGGAGTCGACGACCAGGCGCATGGAGGGCTCGGGCGGAAAGATGAACTCCTTCTGCGCTATGAACTCTTTGAGGATGTCGTTCTGCAGCGTGCCGCCTAGCTTTTTGAACGGCACTCCCTGCTTCTCTGCGACGGCCAGGTACATGCACAGCAGGATCGCGGCGGGCGAGTTGATCGTCATCGACGTGGTGATGTTGCCGAGGGGGATGCCGTCGAACAGCGTCTCCATGTCGGCGAGCGAGTCGACCGCGACGCCGCAGTGGCCGATCTCGCCGCGGCTCGTTGGCGCGTCGGAGTCCTGCCCCATCAGCGTCGGCATGTCGAAGGCAACCGAGAGCCCTGTCTGCCCGTTCGCGAGCAGGTACTTGTAGCGCTTGTTGGTCTCCTCGGCGGTGGCGAACCCGGAGAACTGGCGCATCGTCCACAGTCGGCCGCGGTAACCGGTCGGGTGGATGCCGCGCGTGTACGGGTACTGGCCCGGCATCTCCTCGCCGCGCACCGGAAGGTCGTCGGACGTGTAGAGCGGCTTGACCGGGACGCCCGAGATGGTCGAGGTCTCGATGTCGTCGGTGCGCCTGGTCCTGCTGGACTCGAACTCCTCGCGCCAGACCTGTTTCGGGTCGCGGGCCCTGACTTTCATATGGCTCAACCCATTATCCGAGTTGGCGCAGGATCTCCTCCGCGACTCCGTAAGGGGTCCCATCCTCGCGAAGGCGCTCGGCCAGGGCGCCGCCGTCCGCGAGCGCCTCCCGCGCCCGCTGCCTGGCGAGCTCCGCCACGACCTCGGCGGTCTCGTCTTTCAGCCGCTGCTCGGCGTGCGCCTGCGCCCTGCCCCCCGCCTCCCGATGCTTGCGGTGAGACTCGATCGCGGCCCACAGCTCCTCGATGCCTTCCTGCCGGGTCGCGGAAGTGGCGATGATCGGCTGCTTCCATGCCTTGTCCTGGCTCTTCGGCGCCAGCGAAAGCATCGACCGCAGCTCGCTCGCGACCCGCTGGTGCCCCTCGAGGTCCGCCTTGTTCACCACGAAGATGTCAGCGATCTCCAGGATCCCGGCCTTGATCATCTGCACGCCGTCGCCGAGGTTCGGGGTCAGCACGACCACCGTCGTGTCCGCCACCGCGGCCACCTCCAGCTCGGACTGGCCGACGCCCACGGTCTCCAGGATCACCGGGTCGAAGCCGAACGCGCCGAGCAGCCGGATCGCCTCGCGGGCGGCCAGCGACAGCCCGCCCAGGTGCCCTCGCGCGCCCATGCTCCTGATGAAGACCTTGGGGTCGAGGGCGTGCCTCTGCATGCGAATGCGGTCGCCGAGGATTGCCCCTCCCGAAAAGGGCGAGTTCGGGTCGGTCGCGATCACCGCCACCGATCGCTCGCGCGCGCGCAGCCGCGCGACGAGTGCATCCACGAGCGTCGACTTGCCAGTGCCCGGCGCGCCGGTGAAGCCCACCACGTAAGGCGTCTGCACGCGGTCGCGAAGCGCCTGCTGCAGCTCGCGCACCTCCGCGTCGCGCCGCTCGACCATCGTGATGGCGCGCGCCAGGGCTCGCACGTCGCCCGCCCGAAACCTGTCCGCTAGATCGTTCCTGACGGAGCTAAGACTATGTGAACCAGCGGGCGCCGAAGTCGTGGCCGAGCACGACCACGATCCCGTACGTCTGCTGGCCGCGTGCCGGCTGCGGGCTGGCAGGCGTCGCTGCGATGACCTGGCCGCCGAAGTAGTTGGCCAGCCACGCCGTGGTCTTGGGGAACTGGCCTCCTGAGTAATCGAGGATCAGCGTCTTCGCCGCGTTACCGTGCGAGATCGGGTTCCCGAGCTGCAGGCCGAGCGGGTCGAGCATCGTGGTCACGCGGTCGGCCAGGTCGCTGAATGTGTACGACCCGTTGGCGAACTGCACCGGCGCCCTCTCCGCCAGCAGCGACTGGTCGACGAAGGCCGAGGCGATGTACTGGTGGATCATCCGGTAGGACGGGTCTTCGGGACAAAGCTGCGACGCGTTGCCCATGCCGCAGTTGCCGCTGTACAGGAAGTTGCCTGCGGCCGCGCCCGAAGGAGCGGTGAGCGCCAGCCTGATGATCGCGCTGTCTGGGAGGTTCTTGCCCCAGTCGTAGATCGCCTTCATGTCAGCGATCGACATGTCGGTGTGGATGTTCTTCTGCAGCGCGTCCAGCAGCTTCGGCGCCTCCGCCCAGCCGTTGACAGTCGTCGCCTTCTTCTTGATCGCCTGCATGATGTCCTGCTGCCGGCGCGATCGCCCGAAGTCCGACGACTGCTGCGGCTCGATCGCGTGGCGCGACCGCGCGACCTGCAGCGCCTGCTCACCGCTCAGGTGCTGGCATCCGGCCTTGTAGTGGATGGCGATGTAGCCGTGCCCGTAGTTGGGGTACGTGTAGTCGTCGAGGTTGGTGGTCAGGCACACGTCTACGCCGCCGAGCGCGTTGACCATGTCGCGGAAAGCCTTGAAGTCGATCGCGATGTAGCGGTCAAACGTCAGCCCGGTGATCTTCCCGACCTCGTGCTCGGCCGCATGACCGCCGCCGTCGCGTCCCTGGTATTGAGGCGCGACGCAGCAGATGATGCTCGTGTACGGCACCTCGTACGCCGCGTTGATCTTGTTAGTCCAGATGCTGCCGGCGTTCGTCTGCAGATTCATATGCGCGACGAGGTCGCGTGGGACCGACGCCAGCATCACGCGGTGTGAATTGGGATCGATGGTCACGGCCATGATCGAGTCGGTCAGGAACGGAGCGTCATTCTCGTAACCGCCCATCCCGAGCAGCAGGATGTTGACCTGCTGGCCGTGCTGCAGCTTGTAGGCCATCGTTCCAGGTTCCGGTTGCACAGCTTCCACCACCGCGCCGAGCGTGAGGTGCTTGCCGGTGGTCGCGGACAGAAAGTCGTCGATCCGCCTGTATGCCACCGTGGCCGTGACGACGATCGCCACCAGGAGGACGGCTCCGATCAATGCCGGAACCGACCTGGACAGGCGGTGTGAGACGGAGTAGCGGGATCGCCTGGCCCTAGGCCTGGCCCTCGACATGCGCACGGGGATTTTAGCCTGTGGCACCAGGCTTCAGACAACGCATTCGGGACGGCGTTGGTTACGTGGTGCTAGACGCGTTGCCCGAGAAAGCGAAGATCAGAATCCACACGACGCCGGCGATGAATCCGATCACGCCGAGGACGAGGCCGCCGATCGCAAGCCCTCCTCCGCCGACGGTCCCATTGCTCGCGGTGATCCTTCCGCGTGAGATGAAGCCCATCACCGCCGCGGCCGGCCCGAGCACCACGCCCAGCACGCAGCAGACGAGCGACAGGATGCCGGTGATCAGAGACGCGATCGCGAGCCCGTCAGTGCGCTGGCTCGCGTACTGCATGCCGCCTCCCGGCATATAGCCTCCACCTGGTGGTGGCGGTGGCGGCATGTAGCCGCCTCCTGGCGGTGGCGGCGGAGGCGCGCCGTACCCCCCGCCACCGGGCGGAGGAGGAGGCGGAGGGGGCGGCTGGTACCCGCCGCCGGGGGGCGGTGGCGGGGGCGGTGGCGGCGTGTAGCCGCCGCCTGGCGGCGGAGGCGGAGGGGGCGGAGGCGTCGACCCTCCCGCGGGCGGCGGTGGGGGCGGTGGTGGCTGGTCCGACATTTCCGTCCTCCTTTACTACGCTCCAGATTCGTTCCTGGCAGCCAACTCAAAGCTTCGGTAGACCCAGGCCTGCATCGCCAGCGCGTATGCAGCCGTGAAAAAGATCCCCACGAGACAGACGATCGCGCCGAGCGAGCTCACGAAGCTCGCGGCGATCAGCATAAGGCCCGCGATCAAGGTGTTGGTCAGGTTCGCACGCGACCGATGCCAGACATCCCGAACGTTCACGCCGCCTGCGATGCCGCCGTGATCGGTGGCGAGAACGAAGGCCGGGCTGGCGAATGTCGCGGCGAGCGAGCCGATGGTGGCGACGCCGAAGGCAAGCACGTTCAGGAAGAGCGCGACCACGATCAGCCCGCTGTTCGCCTCGCCATGGCCCTGGCTCACAGCAAGCAGCACCGCCGGAAGGTCGATCGGGATGAGAAGGGTCAGCGCGATGATCAGCAGCTTGCCGGGCCACTCCGGATCGCGGACCGGCCACACGAACGCATCACCGACACGATCCATGGGCGGGTTGTGCGGCTACTCGCCGAACGACACGTCGTTGAGGGCGTTGAGGATGACGACGAACCAGAGCAGTGTCACCAGAGCGCCGACGGCGGTCGTGATGATTCCGAGGATGCGGCCCGCGTTCGCCGTGCCCGCTCCTCCGAGCGCGCCGCCGGACTCGGCGATCCGGGCCCGCGAGCCTTTGCCAAGGAAGTAGGCGATCGGGCCGGCGATCAGGCCCGGCAGCCCAAGCGGCAGGGCGAAGATCAGGCCCAGGATCCCGAATCCAAGCGAGGCAACCGCCCTGGCGTCCGTTCCCGCGGCCGTGGGTGGCGGCGGATAAGCCGGCGGCGGGTGGTACGGCGCGACCGCGGGCATGCCTGTCACGGCCGGCGGCGGTGACGGGGCCATTTCAGGCTCACTCGCACTCAACGCAGCAGAGCTCGCGCGATGACCACCTTCTGGATCTGGTTAGTGCCCTCATAGATCTGCGTGATCTTCGCATCTCGCATCATCCGCTCGACGGGGTAGTCGGATATGTAGCCGTAGCCGCCGAGCACCTGGACGCAGTCGGTGGTTACCTTCATTGCCATGTCGGACGCAAACAGCTTGGCCATGGCTGCGACCTTGGTGAGGTCTGGCGCTTTGGCGTCGACCTTCGTGGCCGCCCTGTACACGAGCGTGCGTGCTGCCTCGATCTGAGTTGCCATGTCCGCAAACATGAACTGCATGCCCTGGAAGTTGGCGATGGGCTGGCCGAACTGCTGGCGCTCCTTCGCATAGTTGAGCGCGTAGTCGAACGCGCCTTCGGCGATGCCAAGCGCCTGCGCGCCGATGCCGGGGCGCGACCGGTCCAGCACTGCGAGCGCGATCTTGAAGCCGGCGCCCTCTTCGCCGAGCCGGTTGGCGGCCGGCACCTTCACGTCTTCGAACACCAGCTGCGCGGTCGGTGAGCCGCGGATGCCGAGCTTGTGCTCGATCTTCGGCGCCTTCCAGGGGCTCTTCTCGCGCTCGAGCACGAACGCGGAGATGCCGCGGTGATCGGCCTCAGGGTCGGTCTGCGCGAAGACGACGAGCGTGTCCGCGATGCTGCCGTGGGTGATGAACTGCTTGCTGCCGTTCAGCACGTACTCGTCGCCGTGGCGCTTCGCTCGCGTCTTCATGGCCGCCGCGTCGGAGCCGCTGCCCGACTCCGACAGCGCGTACGCGGCGACCTTCTCGCCCGACGCGAGCGGAGGGCACAGCCGTTTCTTCTGTTCCTCGGTGCCGGCCACGAGGATCGGATAGCTGCCGAGCGCCTGCACCGCGAGGATCAGCGACGAGCTGGCGCAAGCCTTCGCAATCTCTTCGATGCCCATGCAGATGGACACGCTCGAGCCCGAGATGCCGCCGTACTGCTCGGGAAATGGGATGCCGAGGATGCCGTTCTGCGCAAAGAGCTTCTCGATGTCCTTGGGATACTCGCCCTTCTCGTCGATCTCGGCCGCGCGCGGCGCGACGCGATCCTGGACGAGCTCACGGATCGTGTCGCGAATCGCGACCTGCTCTTCCGAGAACTCGAAGTCCATTTCGTCGATTATCGAGCGTTGACCAGATCGCGCGAGATCACCACACGCTGCACCTGGTTCGTTCCCTCGTAGATCTGCAGCGCCTTCGCGTCACGCATGTGTCGCTCGAATGGGCTGCCCGCGATCGCGCCCTCTTCGCCGGCCAGTTGCAGCGCCCCGAGCGCGATGTCCATGGCCGTGTCGGTGCAGTGGAGCTTGGCCATCGAGGCGATGCGCGTGAACGGTCGGTGCGATGCGCACAGCCACGCCGCCCGGTAGGCGAGAAGGCGCGCCGACTCAAGGCGCGTAGCCATCTCGGCGAGCGCGAAGTCGTCGCCCTGCTCTCGCGGGCGCGCCGCCAGCACGTCGCGCGCCTGATCGACAGCAGCCTGCGCGATGCCCAGAGCCTGGCCAGAGATGCCGATGCGGCCCGAGTCGAGGGCGCGCATCGCGACCGGGAAGCCCTTTCCGTCGGCCGCCAGGCGATTGGCCGCGGGCACCACCACGTCCTCGAGCACGAGCTCGCCGGTGGGCGACCCGTTGAGACCCATCTTCTTGAACACCTGCCCGACGCGCAGGCCGTTCGATTCCGCGGGCACGATGAACGCGCTGACTCCTGAGGCTCGCTCGTCCGCTCCGGTCCGCGCGAAGACGATGTAGATCCCGGCCTGACCGATGTTGGTGATGAAGACCTTGGTGCCGTTGAGCACGTAGTCCTCGCCGACACGCCGCGCGCTGGTCTTCAGTGAGGCCGCGTCCGAGCCGGAGGCCGGCTCGGTCAGCGCGAAAGCGCCCAGCAGCTCACCGGACGCGAGTCGAGGCAGCCACTGGCGCTTCTGCTCGTCCGTGCCGAAGAGGAGGATCGGTTCGCTGCCGACGCTGGTGTGCACGTCGATGATGACCGCGGTCGAAGCGCACGCCTGCGCCAGCTCCTCGATGCAGAGGGTGAAGGCGATGGCGTCAAGGCCCGCACCTCCGTACTCCCTGGGTATGAGGACTCCCATGAGCCCGGCCTCCCTGGCCCCCGCCACCGCCTCCTCCGGGAAGCGATGATCGCGGTCGACCTCGGCCGCGTGTGGCTCCACCACGCCCTGCGCGAACTCGCGCATGGACGCGCGGAAAGCCTGGTGGTGGGGCGCTAGCTCGAGATCCATCAAATGGAGGGCCGGAAGGCCCCGACCTACAATAGTTGGTCGCGATGGAAGCAGGCCCGCGCTACCTCGAAGGCACCACTGTGGGCAGTGGTCGCGACATCATCGGTGTCCGCCGCGACCGCATCGCCGACATCATCAGCACCGGCCGCGAGATCATCGCTCGCGCCAAGTCTGAAAAGCTGCTTCCAGACACGATCACGGGCGCCACGGCGGCCCTTCTGGTGACCATCGCCGGGTACGGCGAGCCACTGTCGGAAGGGCAGTGGCGCGAACTGGCGGGAGTGGTTGGCGGGATCATGCGGGACAACACATATGCAGACCTTGCCCGCCTTCGAACGTTGATCACTCAGGAGCAGTTCTTGAATGTGGCTCGAAACCAGGGATACAACAGAGGCGGCGGTGGTCGCTGCTGTCGTGTGGAACGCCCCGCTGGAGTCTTCGCCCTCGCACGCGCAGTCATCTCCCAGCAGCGAGCCGATCAGCCCGCTGGTGCCGCCTGACGTTGCTGCGGGCACCCTGCCCGCCACCGCGCCAAACGTTTACGCAAACGACATGTCAGGTGTCGTTCCATGCCCGCTGTGCAAGCTGCCGCCGCGCGTCTACGTGCCCAACTCGATGGCCGGCACCGTCGACGTGATCGACCCCACGACCTTTCAGGTGATCGATCAGTTCTCCGTCGGGCAGATCCCCCACCACATCACCCCTGCGTGGGACCTGAGCGAGCTGTACGTCGAGAACGAGGGCTCGAGCAGCCTGACCGTGATCGACATCCACACCGGCCGGCCGTCGCGAACGATCAACATTCCGTACCCGTACAACCTCTATTTCACGCCTGACGGCACCAAGGCCATCGACGTGGTCGAGCGCCTGATGCGAGTCGAGTTTCGCGACCCGCACACGTGGAAGCTGTTGCGCTCAGTGCCGATCCCATGGCCGGGCGCTGATCATCTCGACTTCTCCGCCGACGGCAGCTACCTGCTCATCTCGACCGAGTACTCGGGTGTTGTCGCCAAGATCGACACCGTGAACATGAAGCTCGCCGGCTATGTCAACGTCGGCGGACTTCCCATCGACGTGAAGGTGTCGCCGGACGGCAGCGTGTTCTACGTCACGAACCAGGGCACCGACGGCGTTTCGGTCATCGACCCGAACGCGATGAAAGTCATCCAGTTCATCCCGACTGGCCATGGCGCCCATGGCCTGCAGGTGTCCCGCGACGCTAGATATCTGTACGTGTCGAACCGCCTCGAGGGATCGATCTCCGTGATCGAGTTCGCGTCGCGGCGCGTGGTGGCCAAGTGGCGCATTCCGGGCGGGGGCAGCCCCGACATGCTGCAGCTGAATCCGGACGGGACCCAGCTGTGGGCGTCAGGCCGCTACAACGCGACTGTCTATGTCTTCAGCACAGAGACCGGTCAGGTCATCGCCCGGATTCATGTCGGTGCCGAGGACCACGGCCTGACCTACTTCCTGAATGTCGGCCTGCACAGCATCGGGCACAACGGCGTATATCGCTAAGCCGGCTTAGAGCCCCAGCAGCCGCGCGATCAGCATCCGCTGGACCTCAGAGGTGCCCTCGCCGATCTCGTTGACCTTCACATCGCGCCAGTAGCGCGCGACGGGGTAGTCCTCCATGAACCCGTAGCCGCCATGGATCTGCACGGCCTGGTCGGCCGCCCGCTTCGAGGTCTCGGACGCATACAGCTTGGACATGGCCGCGAGCATCCGGACCTCGTCGGACGTCTCGCCGGTGCCGTGGTGATAGGCGGTGGCGGCTTTGTGGACCATCGTCCTTGCCAGCTCAGTCTCCATCGCCATGTCAGCGAGCTTGAACTGGATCGACTGCTGCTTGGAGATCGGCGCGCCGAAGGCGTGGCGCTCTTTGGCGTAGGCGAGCGAGGCGTCCAGGCAGGCCTGGGCGACACCGACCGACAGCGCCGCGATCGCGATGCGCCCGCCCATCAGCGTGTGCAGGAACTGGCGGTAGCCACCGCCGCGGGTGCCGAGGAGATTGGCCTCTGGGACGCGGCAGTCCTCAAAGCTCAGCGGGTGCGTGTCTGAGGAGTGCCAGCCGAGCTTTCGGTAGCTGTCGGTACCGCAGTTGGTTATGAACTGCTTGGCGCCGTTGACGACCCACTCCCCGTCGCGAAGCTCGGCGCGGGTCTTGGTGGCGCCGGCATCGGAGCCCGCGTGAGGTTCGGTCAGGCCGAAGGCCCAGAGCTTTTTTCCAGAGAGCAGATCCGGAAGCCAGGCCTGCTTCTGCTCCTCGGTGCCGAAGTCGTGGATCGGCGCGGCACCGAGACAGACCGCTGCCTCGAGCGTGATGCCGACGCCGGCGTCCGCTCGCGAGATCTCCTCGATCGCCAGGCACAGGGATAGGAAGTCGGCGCCGGCGCCGCCGTACTGCTCGCTGAAGGGAAGCCCGAACAGGCCGAGCTCGCCCATCTGGCGCACGATGTCGTAGCCGAACTTGTGCTCGCGATCGAGCTCTTCCGCCGCCGGCGTCACCACCTCGCGAGCGAAGTCACGGCAGAGATCCCGAACTGCGGCCTGCTCCTGGCTGAGGGCAAAGTCCATTGCATGCAATCCTTGCACGGCGGATGTCTTACGCAGAGGCGATCGAGATCGCCAGAGGCCTCCAGGCTCTTGACGGGCCCAACGTGAATCCCGATTGCCACACGCGCCTGTACACGCATGGGCAGGCGACTGAGCGCGCGCTGGTACTGCTCCACGGGTTCACCAACTGCCCGCGTCAGCTCGATGACCTCGGCAAGGATTTCTTTGCTCGCGGCTGGAACGTCCTTATCCCGCGCTATCCGCGCCACGGTTACACAGACAGGCTCAACACCGCCATCGCGGAGCTGCGGGCGGATCACCTGGTCGCGGTCGCCAACCGATCGGTGGACGCGGGCTTCGGCCTTGGCACGCGTCTGACGGTCGCCGGCTTGTCTCTCGGTGCGGCCCTGGCCGGTTACATGGCGCAGACGCGCGAGGGCCTGGAGGGCACGGTGATGATCGCGCCGATGTTCGGGCTGAAGCCTTTTCCCGGTCCCGTGCTTTCAACCGCTTCACGGCTGGCCTATGTCCTGCCCAACTTCTACATCTGGTGGAACTCGCGATTGAAGGACAATATCGGCCCGCCGCATGGCTATCCGCGACTCTCGACACACGCGTACGCCGCGCTCTTCGAGGTCGGACGCCGGCTTTTCAACGAAGCGCGCAAAGCCGCGCCGAGATCGCACCGCATCACTGTCATCACCAACGCCGCCGAGCCGCGACTCGACAATCGATTCACGTATCAGCTGGTCGACTTGTGGCGTCGACACGGCACGC
>VBFW01000168.1 GCA_005880525.1 Chloroflexota bacterium
GAGCAGCGCGACCAGAACCGACATCGCGATCAGCGTCCGGCGGGACATCTTCGACGAGAGGAGCGCGCACAGGTGGGCGGCGAGCAGCGCGCAGCCGAACCACGTAGTGCCGTGGAACGACTGCGCCACCTGCGTCGCGAGGGCGATAGGAGCCGCCGCGATTCCGATGGAGGCAGCCAGCAGCGCGGCAAATCGCCCGGCCACGCGCCACGCAGTCCAGACGATCAGCGCCAGCGCCGCCATGGCGAGCACGAAAGGCGCGTACTCCCAAACCTGGCGATGGAAAGGCAGGTGCTCCGTCGCAAGGTCGAACCAGTACCAGCCGATCTGGATGATGACCGCGCGTCCGGATTTGCCGCTGGTGCCTACCGACTGCGCCATCACCATGACAGAGACGTAATCGGCATTCCACGTGAGCTGGTCGACGATCTCGGGGAGGCGGCGAAGCATCACCAGCGCATAGATCAGCGCAGCCGCGGGCGGCATCCAGCGAGCGGCGCGAGCGATCTTCCCTCCCCACCTTGGGGGGAGGGTTGGGTGGGGGCGCGCTGCGGCGCTCAGCTCAGGGCCTCGCGGATCACATCGGCGGTCTCTTGAGCGCAGCGCTCCCATGTGAACTCGCGCGCGCGTTTGACCGCGCGACGCGCGAATGAAGCGCGAGCCTCTCCGTCGGCCGTCGCTCGCTGCAGCACCGATGCGAAAGCCTCCGCGTCACCTGGATCGTCCACGTACAGGACCGCGTCGCCCCCGACCTCGGGCAGCGAGGATGTCCGTGCGGCCACCACCACCTGGCCGCGAGCCATCGCCTCCAGCACCGGCAGGCCGAAGCCTTCGTACAGGCTGGGCACGACGACCGCTTTCGCTCGCTTGTAGAGAAGCTCGAGGGTCGGATCGTCCACGCGACCCAGCACTCTGCAGGCCTTCGACGCTCGCAGCTTCACGGCCAGCGCCGAATCCACCTCTGGGCCCGCAACCGCGAGCGTGAGGCCGGGCACACGCTCGACCGCGGCGAGCGTGGCCAGCTGGTTCTTGCGCGCTTCGACGCGTCCAACCTGGAGCAGGAAGTCACCGGTCAGGCCGAGCGCGCCGAGCTTCGATGCGGACGAAGGGCGCACGCGTGGAGCCTCGCCGCCTCCGTGCGGAATCACACGGATTCGGCTCGGGTTCGCGCCGTACAGCGAGGCGAGGTCCTTGCGCGTCGATTCCGAAACCGCGATCAGGACCCGGCAGCGGCTGACGGCCCAGCGCGTCGTCAGCTGGAGGTGAATTCGCTGCGCTGCCGAGTACGCCTCCGGATGACGTTCGAACGCGAGGTCGTGCACGACCGCCAGCGCGCGACCGGTCCAAGCGAACGGAATCGAATGCCCGGGCACGAACAGCAGATCCGGCCGTATGCCCGCGAGCGCGATCGGCAGCCTCACCTGCGACCACAGGCGCCGGAATGGAAGCACAGTGACGTCGACGCCGAGATCCGACTTCGGCTGCGAGGCGAAGAACCGAAACGCCAGGTCGGGCGCCGCGCCCGGCAGCCGCGAGCAGAGCTCTCGCGTGTAGCGCTCGGTTCCGGTGACGACCTCCCGAGTCGCGGGGTTGATATCAACCGCGATGACCTGGCTCACGATCGCCTGCAGCGCACCGACGTCACGGGTGTCGACCTTAAGCTAGGCGCCGTGGTCGCGGCTCTAGGGTCTTCAGACACCCAGGTCGCGTTCCACACGGTCGATCATGCCAACCTCGCGCGCATAGCCGCGTCGCTTGTCACCAAGACCATCGAGGCCCGGACGGCCTCCTGAGCCCCCAGACCCAGACCCGGATCCTCGGAGTCCGCGTGGACTGCGTGGACATGGAGTCGGCGCTGCGGCGAATCGAGTCGCTGGTCCAGGACGGCGGCCATCACCTCGTCGCCACTGTCAACCCCGAGTTCGTCATGCGCGCGCGCAGCGATCCCGAGTTCGCCCGTGTGCTCGAATCTGCCGCGCTCTGTATCCCGGACGGCCAGGGCGTCGTCTGGGCAGCTCGCCGCCAGGGATGCGAGATGTCGGGGCCGGTGACCGGCGTGGACCTCATCCCGCCGCTGGCCGCGCTGTGCGCGCAGCGTGGCTGGCGCATGTTCCTGCTCGGCGCGGCGCCGGGCGTCGCGGACGAGCTGGCGAGGCGTCTCCGCTCGGAGCATCCGGAGCTCCAGGTTGACGCCTCGGAGGACGACGAGTCGGCCGAGCTCGTCCGCCAGAAGCGGCCGCACGTGCTGCTGGTCGCGTTCGGCGCGCCCAGGCAGGAGATGTGGATCGACCGCGCCGGCCGGGCGGCCGGCGTGCCGGTGGCGATGGGCGTCGGCGGCTCGTTCGATTACCTGACCGGCCGCGTTCCCAGGGCGCCGGCATGGATGCGGCGCGCCGGGCTGGAGTGGCTCTTCCGGCTTGGCCGCCAGCCGTGGCGCCTCAAGCGAATGGCGGTGTTGCCCGGTTATGCCATCGGTGTGCTCACGCAGGGCCGACAGGGCTCGGCTCCCTAACATTTGGCGGCGATGTTGAGCGTCGTGATCCCGTGTTACAACGAGGAGGCCCGCCTGCCCGCGACCGTGGACGCAATCAAGAAGTACCTCGGCGCGCGCGGCGACCGCTACGAGCTGATCCTCGCGGACGACGGCAGCGTGGACGGCACGCAGAAGGTCATCGCCGCGGCCATGGCCGGCGCGTCCAACGTGCGCAACGTCCACCTCGTTCAGAATCGCGGCAAGGGACGCGCGCTTGCCGAAGGCGTCGCCATCAGCAAGGGCGACCGGGTCCTGCTCACCGACGCCGACCTCTCGACACCCATCGAGGAGCTGCCCAAGCTCGAAGCGAAGCTCGACGCTGACGCGGGCGTGGCCATCGCATCGCGCTCCATCAGAGGCTCGGCGGTCGTCGTCTCGCAGCCGGTCTACCGCGTGCTGATGGGGAAGACGTTCAACCTGATGGTCCAGGCGCTCCTGCTGCCGGGCCTGTGGGACACCCAGTGCGGCTTCAAGCTGTTCAAGGGCGACCTCGCGCGCTCGGTGTTCGCCGACTTGCGCACTGACGGCTTCGGCTACGACCCCGAAGCGCTGTTCCTCGCGAAGAAGCGCGGCGCGCGCATCGCAGAGGTGCCGGTGGTCTGGCGGCACTCCGCGCCGACCAAGGTGGCGGCGATCCGCCACTCGGTCGACATGTTCAAGGACCTGGTCAGCGTCCGGTTCCGGAGCTACGCGCCGAGCAGGTGAGCATCCCGCCGCGCAATACGCCGCCGACCGAGGTTCTCGTGGTGCTGCCGACGTACAACGAGCGCCAGAACGTTGAGCGTGTCGTGAGCGCGGTGCGCAAGCTCGGCCACGACGTGATGATCGTCGACGACAGCTCCCCTGACGGCACGGGCGAGATCGCCGACAAGCTGGCGGCGTCCGATCCCGGCGTGCGGGTGCTTCACCGCCCCACCAAGATGGGGCTGGGCAGCGCCTACAAGGACGCGTTCCGTCTCGGCCTGGAAGACGGGTCGCGGCTTTTCGTGGAGATGGACGCCGACGGATCGCACCGGCCGCAGGACCTTCAGCCGATCGTCGACGCGGCGCGCCAGAGCGGCGGGCTCGCTCTCGGCTCGCGCTACATCGCAGGCGGCTCGATCGAGGGATGGCCGAAGCGGCGCTGGTTGCTTTCGTGGGGCGCCAACATCTACTGCAGGCTGCTGCTGCAGGTGCCGACGCGCGACACCACCTCGGGCTACCGCTGCTACACGAAAGACCTGCTGGCGCATATAGGGCTCGACGAGGTGCGCTCCCAGGGATACTCCTTCCAGATCGAGATGGTGTACCGAGCGCGACGCCTCGGCTACAAGGTGGTCGAGGTGCCGATCAAATTCGAGGACCGTGTCGCCGGCGCGTCCAAGGTCTCGGAGAACGAGGTGCGCCGCGCGCTGTTGACGGTGCTCCGCTTGAGCCTGAGTCGATGGCGGCGGTAAGCGACGCCGTGGCCGCGCCGGCGGGCGCGGTGCGAAAAGGCCTCGGCGAATGGACGCTGCCTCTTGCGACCGGGCTCGTGCTGGCGCTCGTGACCGCAGCGCCGTACGTGTACGGCTACCTGGCTCAGCCGCACGGCCAGGTTTTCCTGGGCTTCTTCTACCTGGGCGACGACGCCAACACGTACCTCGCCAAGATGCGCCAGGGCTTCGAAGGGGCGCGCGGGTGGCCGCGGCCGTCGCGCTCATGGCCGCCGCGTGGCTGTGCATCACCCACTTCATCCAGGACGGCGGCGCCCGGCTGTTCGCCTTCTTCTTCCTGGCGTTCGGCCTGGGCATGGGGTACGTGATCCAGGCGCTCGGCCACCCTGTCGTGTTCGGCAATCCCACTGACACGCTCGACTGGCGCATGCCCGAGCTGACCGCGTTCTACTCGATACTCGCGCTGCCGCACTTCGCTTGGTCGGGCGTGTTCGCGGCGCTTGGAATTCCGCTCACGCTGAAGGCCATCGAGCGGGGCGACCTGCGCCTGGGAGCGCTTGCCGGCCTCGCGTGGCTCGGCCAGGCGTCGATCCACCCGCAGAT
>VBFW01000169.1 GCA_005880525.1 Chloroflexota bacterium
AAGGATGCGAACCGTCGCGCTCATGCCTGCCGCCAGCTCCTCCGCCAGCCTCGACTTGCCGATCCCGGGCTCGCCGACGATCGTGACCAGCACCGGCTTGCCCGTCGTGCTCGCGAGGCCGAGGCTCTGGCCGAGGATGGCCTGCTCGCTGACCCTGTTGACGAATGGGATGGTGCGGCGCGTCGAGCGCGTGGTCAGGCCCTCGACCGGAAACGCATCGAGCGGTTCGGCGAAACCTTTCGCCTTGACCCGGCGTCTCCGCCCGAATGAGACCTTGTTGGTGGTGAGCGTGTGGGCGGTCGCGCCCGCCAGCACCTGGCCCGGCAGGGCTGCGGTCTGCAGCCTCGCGGCGGTGTTCACGACGGCGCCCGTTACGAGCAGCTGGCCGGCTGGACCGACGCCGGTCGCGGCTTCGCCCGACTCGACGCCGACCCTGACCTGGAGCTCTTCCTCCAGTCCGGCCTCCGCCGCGAGCCGTCTCATTCGCCCGCGGATGGCGAGGCCGGCTCGAATCGCGCGCAGCGCGTCGTCCTCGTGGACCTGGGGCAGGCCGAAGACCGCCATCACGGCGTCGCCGATGAACTTCTCAGGGCGGCCGCGCAGCGCCTGAAGCTCCTCGGCCGCAGCGTCGAAGAAGGCCCCGAGCAGCTCACGCGACCGCTCGGGGTCGAGCCGCCGCGCCAGGCCTGTCGAGTCCACGATGTCGGCGAAGAGGACGGTGACCATCTTCCGTTCCTCGGTGCCGAGCATGCCCCCGACAGAGGCGCCACAGCTGGGGCAGAAACGAGCCCCCGGAGGCAACGGGCGGCCGCAGACGGGACAGACCATTGACTGAGGATAAAGGCGGTTCCGGACAGATTCTTCCGGCGCCGTTTATATTGCTGCGATGCCGCAGGACGCCAAGGTCAAAGCGCTCAGCCAGGTTCCGCTGTTCGAAGGGTGCTCGTCGCGGGAGCTCGGGTTCATCGCAAGCCGCACCGATGAGGTGCCGGTCGGCGCCGGTCGGGTGCTGACGAAGCAGGGGAGGCCAGGCAACTCCTTCTACGTGATCCTCGACGGCGAGGCCGAGGTGGAGATCGACGGAGCCAAGCGCGGGACGCTGAAGAAGGGGGATTTCTTCGGAGAGATCAGCATGCTCGACCGCGGCAACGCCACCGCCACGGTCACCACGACGAAACCCTCACGGCTGATGGTCATGAGCCATTCGCAGTTTCGCGACGCGGTGAAGGCGAGTGAGTCGATCCTGGTGAAAGTGCTGGCGGTGATGGGACACCGGCTGCGCTCCGACCTGGAGGCGGTGCGGGAAAGGGAAGCGAAGGCCAAGAAGCGGTAGGGACCTACCCGGTCGAAAACTTCTGCGCGTTCCCCATCCTCGGCCATACGTTCGCCTGAATGTTGGCGACCGCCTGCCGGAAGTGATTCCCGTCGTGGTGAACCCATTCGTGAAGCAGCTCTTCGATGCTGAGGCGACCTACCTCGGGGTGGTTTCCGGATCGCGACAGCTGCTCCGGCTTCAGCGAACGGATGAGCTCGACGCTTTCGCCTCGCACGTGAGCGATCTCGCCGGCGAGCTCTGAGGGCTTCTTGTCGCAGTCCTTGCGCGCATGGGCGATCGACGTGCGATCCCATGTGGGCAGGTCCGGGTCCTGGGCGCCGAGGATGATCCTGATGCGTCCCGCGAAGCCACGCTTTTCGGCTTCGATGATGTGGCCGACGCATTCGTTGACGCACCACTCACCCTGGGCGGGATGCCATGAAGCGATCTCCGGTGTAAGCGCCTTGAGCATCGATGCGATGCCGATTCCGGAGGCTTCGAGGACCTCGGCGACCTCGGCGGGATTCAAGCCCTAGCCCGCGGGGACGACGAGGGTCACAGGATTCTCGATGAGGCGCTTGACCTCGGCCATGAACTGCGCGGCGGTCTGCCCGTAGAACACGCGGTGGTCGACCGACAGCGTCATGCGCATGACCTTGCCGGGCACGATCCGGCCGTCCTCGACGACCGCCACGTCCTTGATGGCGCCCACTGCGAGGATCGCCGACTCCGGCGGGTTGATGATCGCGACGAACTCGTCGACGCCATACATGCCGAGGTTGGAGATCGAGAAGGTGGCGCCGGAGAGGTCGTGCTCGCCGGGCCGGCCCGAGCGCGCGCGCTCGATGACCTGGCGCGACTCGATCGAGATCTGGACCAGGTCCTTGCGGTCGACGTCATGCACCACCGGCACCAGCAGCCCCAGGCCCTGGCTTGGCGGCACGGCCAGCCCGATGTTGATCGAGCGCTTGCGCTGGAAGCGGCCGTCGACCCATGAGCTGTTGACCTCGGGGAACCTGCGGAGCGCGAGCGCGCACGCTCGCATGAGCATGTCGGTCATGGTCACCTTCTCGGCGCCGGGTACCGACTCCTTCAGCTGCTGGCGCAACTTCACCGCCTCGTCCACGCGCGCTTCGACGGTCACGTTGAAGTTGGGGACCGTGGCTTTGGCCTCGGCCATGCGCTTGGCGATGGTCGCCTGCATGCGGGTCGGCTCGATGACCTCGACCTCCGGGCCCGAGGGCGCCGCTGGACTTTCAGGACGGCGTCGCTCGCTGCGTGCGCCGCCGCCCGCGGCCGCGAGCACGTCCTCCTTCACGATGCGCCCGTCCGGGCCGGTGCCCGAGATGGCGCGCAGGTCGACGCCCATCTCGTCAGCAATCCGTTTTGCGAGCGGCGAGGCTTTGATGTCCTCCGCGGTTTCACCGTCCTCCCCACGGCGTGGGGAGGTCGGCGCGGCGGAGCCGCGCCGGGTGGGGGGTGCTGGTTCAGAAGCTTGGTTATCGGCGGCCTCTTCCGCCACCGTCTCGGGCTTTGGCTTCGCCTCCTGCTTTGGCTCAGCCTTTGCCTCGTGCTTTGGCTCGGTCTTTGGAGGTGGCGCTTTCTTCTCAGCCGGTTTCGCGGCGCCGCCCGCGCCGATGCGCGCGATCGCCGCGCCAATCTTGGCCGGCACACCCTTCTCGACGATGATCTCGAGCGTGCCGTCGGACTCGGCCTCGAGGTCGAAGGTCGCCTTGTCGGACTCGACCTCGGCGAGCACGTCGCCTTTGTGCACCTCGTCGCCGCTCGACTTCTTCCATTCGACGATCGTGCCCTCCTCCATCGTGTCGGAGAGCTTCGGCATGTTGACTTCGGACATCTAGGCGTCCCTCTCACGCTTGCCCACCGTTCGCCGCACGAGGCGCTTGATGTCCTCCGCGGTCGGGATCGACGTCTTCTCCAACGGAAGGCTGTACGGCATCGGCACCTGCGCGCCGCCGAGGCGCAGGATGGGCGCGTCCAGGTAGTCGAAGCACCGCTCCTGGATGCCCGCGGCGAGCTCGGCTGTGGTGCCGTAAGTCGACCAGCCCTCTTCGACCACCACCGCACGCGACGTGCGCTTAACCGACTCGACGATCGGGTTCCAGTCGATGGGCCGAATGGAGCGCAGGTCGATGACCTCGGCGTCGATGTCCTCCTCCTCCAGCTGCTTCGCGGCTTCATTGGCAAGCACCGCCATGCGCGACACGCCGACGATCGTGACGTCGGATCCGCGCCGCCTCACCGCCGCCTTGCCGATCGGCGTCGTGTAGTCGCCTTCGGGTACAGGCCCGCGCACGTTGTAGAGGCTCATCGACTCGAGGAACATCAC
>VBFW01000167.1 GCA_005880525.1 Chloroflexota bacterium
GTGCGACGCCTGACAGCGAGCGCCGTCACCACCATCTGGAATGCTCCGTACTCGCGCCAGCAGGCAGTGGACACTGCCGAGTTCTCCGCGTCTGACGCGATCATCGGTCTTGACATCAAGCAGATCGCCGAGCGCGAGCTGCGCGTCCTGCAGGTGCTCAAGCTGCGGGGCAGCGACTTTCAGAGTGGCGAGCACATGTATCGGGTCACGCGAGCTGGGATCGAGGTCTTTCCCCGGCTCGCCGACGCGCAGATCGGCGCTGGCTACGCTCTGAGCCCCAAGCCGACACCTACCGGGATCGCGGCTCTCGACGACCTGCTGGGCAAGGGTGGCTTCTGGACCGGCGCATCCACGCTGGTCGCAGGACCGACCGGTATCGGCAAGAC
Organism: Chloroflexota bacterium; assembly: GCA_005880525.1. GTDB lineage: Bacteria > Chloroflexota > Dormibacteria > Dormibacterales > Dormibacteraceae > CF-118. The sequence continues at coordinate 387 of VBFW01000167.1, forward strand.
GATCCTCAGCCAGCAGGTGGCGTTTCGGAACGCCACCACCGAGCGCCCGGCACTCTTCTTCTCGACCATGTCGGAGCCGTTGGACAAGATCGTCCGCTTTGGCTCCACCCTCGAATTCTTCGACCCGAAGGCCCTGCAGGACGGGCGGATGATGTACGAGGACCTCGGGCAGGTGCTCGGCGAGGGTGGGCTGGACGACGCTCAGGCCGCGATCGACCGTCAGCTGAAAGAGCGCAGGCCCGGCATCGTGGTCATCGACAGCGTCCGTGCTTTCCACGCCTTGGCTGCCGACTTGAGCAGCTTTCGGCAGTTTCTGCACGCGCTCGTGCGACGCCTGACAGCGAGCGCCGTCACCAGCCCGTCGTCCACAGTTATGAGATCAACGATCAGGGATTCGTGCTCGGCGACGTGCTCAGCCCGACCCCCTGACGATCGGCAGTTGCATCCGGCGTCAGGCGCGCCGCAGAATGTCTGCACGATGCGAAACCGCCTGACCCGCCGCCTTGACGTGGATCACGGCCGGTGCTCATCGGCGCTCTGTACGGGCTGACCTAGTCCCCGGATCACGTCCGAAATTACCTACGTGGAGGTCACCCATGAGCGTCACTGACGAGCTATTGCGCAAGAACGCGTCGTACGCAAGATCGTTCGACAAGGGCAGCCTGCCGCTGCCCCCGGCCAAGCACCTCGCGGTGCTGGCCTGCATGGACGCCCGCCTCGACGTGCACAAGATCCTCGGGCTCAACGAGGGCGACGCGCACGTCATTCGCAACGCCGGCGGCGTCGCCACCGACGACGCGATTCGATCGCTGGTCATCTCCCAGCGCCTGCTGGGGACCAACGAGATCATCCTGATCCACCACACGGACTGCGGCATGCTCACGTTTAAAGACGACGATGTGAAGCGGCAGATCGAGTCCGATACCGGCATCCGTCCCGCGTTCGCGCTCGAGGCGTTTCCCGACCTGGAGGAGGACGTCAGGCAGTCGATCGCACGCATCCAGGCCAGTCCCTTCATCCCCAACAAGTCCAGCGTGCGCGGCTTCGTCTACGACGTGAAGAGCGGCAAGCTCGAAGAGGTCAAGACCCCGGTCGCCGTCAGGTAGTCGTTACCGTGCGGGCGGGCCCTGTCCCGCCCGCTCCTTCTATCCCTTGGTGGTCAGCGCGTAAAGCTGATTGCAGTGCTCCTCGAGGTGTCCGACCAGAAGATTCTCGAGCGCCCACCGAACGGTCACCTCACCGCGACCCCGCATGTTGATCGTGCGGTCAAGGTCTGCGGGTTGGAGTTTGACGAGCAGCGCCAGAACGTTCTCGATGCCCCGGGCCACCTGCCGTTTGAGCGCGCCTTCGCCGGCTGCGGCCCCGCCCGCGACCGCGTCGTGCCGGTTGGTCGAGCCCGGCCGGCGTCCGAACTCCGCGCCAGACTCGATCGCCGCCGCGAGCTCCGCCGACCAGAACGTCGGGAACTCGCTCATGTGGCCGAGGATGTTGAATCGGTCCCAGCGCTCGCCGGTCTGAGGATCGACCGGCGGCTCGCGATCGGCGGCGGCGGGAAGGAGCGCCCTCAGCCTCGCCCGAGCAACGACGACGCGGCGCCGCATGGCGTCGACCTCATCATTGCCGCTCACCATCGCGTGACCACTACCTTCTTGCGGGTGAAGAAGTCGATGCCGTCGGAGCCGTGCACGTGCAGGTCGCCGAAGAACGAGCCCTTCCATCCACTGAACGGGAAGAAGGCGAAAGGCTGCGCGATGGGGACGTTGATTCCGGTCATGCCGGCCTCGACACGCTCGCGAAACTCGCGGGCCGAGCGACCCGATTGGGTGAAGATCGTTGCCATGTTGCCCAGCGCCATGCGATTCGCCTGCTCGATCGCCTCGTCGAGGCTCCCGGCGCGGGCGATGGACAGCACGGGACCGAAGATCTCCTCGCGGCCGACCGACATGTCGGTTGTCACGTGGTCGAGGATCGTCGGGCCGAGAAAGAACCCTGGCCTCGACATGTGCTTGCGCCCGTCGACGAGCAATCTCGCCCCCTCACCCACGCCCCTGTCGATGTAGCCCGCGACCCGGTCGCGGTGCTCCGCGCGAATGAGCGGCCCGACCTGCACGCCAGGCTCGTCGCCCGGTCCGACGACCATGCCCGCCGCGCGGTCTGCCAGCGGCGCCAGCATGTTGCCGGCCGCCCGGCCGACGACCACTGCCACGGATCCCGAGAGGCATCGCTCGCCAGCGTTGCCGAAAGCGGAGTTGAGGATCGATCCCACCGCGAGGTCGACGTCGGCGTCAGGCATGACGACGATGTGGTTCTTCGCGCCGCCCAGCGCCTGCACGCGCTTGCCGTTCGCGGCCGCGGTGCGATACACGTCGCGCGCGACAGGCGCGGAGCCGACGAATGAGATGGCGCGCACATCCGGGTGCGCGATCAGCGCGTCGACCGCGTCCTTCGCGCCATGCACGACATTGAGCACGCCCTCGGGAAATCCCGCCTCCAGGAAGAGCTCGGCCAGGCGCAACCCGCCCAGGGGCGTGCGCTCGGACGGCTTCAGCACGTACGTGTTTCCCGCGACGACCGCGAGCGGGAACATCCAGAGCGGAATCATCACTGGGAAGTTGAAGGGCGGTATGCCCGCGCACACGCCGAGCGGGTAGCGGTAGAGGTCCTGGTCGACGCCGGCGGAGACGTCACGCAGGGTGCGCCCCTGGAGCAGAGTGGGCGCGCCGCACGCGAAGTCGACGACCTCGATGCCGCGGCGGACCTCGCCCCGCGCCTCGTCAAGCGTCTTGCCGTGGTGGCGCGTGACGAGCGCGGCCAGCTCCTCGAAGTGCTCCTCGAGTGTCGCCTTGAAGCGGAACATCAGGCGCACCCGCTCCATCACCGGCGTCTTCGACCAGTGCGAGTAAGCGTGCGATGCGGCGCGAACTGCCGCGTCTACCTCGGCCGCGCCCGACAGCGGCACGTTGTCGATGACCTCGCCTGTGGCCGGATTGAAGATCGGCAGGGAGCCAGTGCCCGCGGCCGCGGGTTGATGCTCCCCGGCGATGAGGTTGTTGATCACACCGTCTCTATCTTCGGCTCTCCCGCGGGAACGGTGAGCGACGCCTTGCGGAGCGGGCCCAGAAGGAAAATCAGGCTGAGGCTTCCAAACAACAGGCCCCCCAGGAAGATGGACTGCCGCGGCCCGAAGACGCTTCCCAGGTATCCGCCGACCAGGTTCCCTAGCGGCCACGCCCCCCAGTACACGGTGCGGAAGATCGAGTTCATCCGGCCCTGGAGGTGATCCGGCGTGAGCAGCTGGCGCAGCGACCACTGGGTCACGTTGTGGATGGGGTCGAGCAGGCCGTTGAAGATCAGCGCGCCACCGAGGATCAGGATCGTCGGGCCCGCGCCGGCGAAGGACACGATGATGAACGCTGCGCCGGAGAGCAGACCCGTCACGGCGAGGATCCACCCCGCCGAGACCCTGCCCATGATGCGCGGGCTGAAATACGCGCCGACGACGGCTCCGGCTCCCTCCGCGCTCAGGATCCAGCCCAGGGTCGCCGGAGACAGGTGCAGGTCCGTGTAAACGAACGGGTAGAGGTTCGGTTCCAGGACATGGCCGAAAAGGATCACGCAGCCGAGCGTGATGACCAGCGTGCGTAGTAGAGGGTGCGCGAACACGTGGCCGAGGCCTTCGCTGAGCTCCTTCAACATTCCCGGCGACTGACGCCTCTCGGCCCGAACCTTGTCGGGCCCCATCCACACCAGGCCGAGGAATGACAGGACAAAGGACGCCGAGTCGATGCCCACGGCGCGCGCGGCGCCCACCGCCTGGATCAACAATCCACCCAGGCCCGGCCCGGCCAGGCTGGCTACGGAGAGACTCATCTGCAGCGTTGCGTTGGCATCGCTGAGGCGCTCGCGGTCCACGAGCTCGGGCACGTATGAGAGGTACGCGAGGTCGAAGAAGATGGTGAGCACGCCGGTTGTGAGCGACACCGCGTACAGAAGCGGCAGGCCGAGGAACCCGGCGCCGTAGCTGATCGGCACCGCCGCCAGCACCGCGGCGCGCAAGACGTCGGCGACGATCATCACGCGGCGTCGCGGCAGCCTGTCGATCCACACGCCGACGAACAGAGCGAGGATCGGAAACGGGATGCGCTGCAGCGCAATGAGAATCCCGAGCTCGAAGGGACCGGCGTGCAGGACAAGGACCGCGATGGTGGGCAGCGCGATCTGGGTGACGGCCGAACCAAGCTCGCTGATGGACTGCCCAGCCAGCAGCTTGGCGAAGCGGGGATCCCTTAAGAGCCGCGCATACACCCGCCGATCATGCCAGCTTGCTGAGATCGATCCGGCTCGCGCGCCGGTACGCCAGCAGCATCAGCAAGCCGATCACCGCCGCGATCGAAAGCAGCAGAATCGTGAGCCCTGTGCTGGCCAGCAGCTGCGTCGATGGTGGCGACTTCTCTGGGTGGAACGCCAGCACGTCGGTCTGCAGGATGACGAGGGCAGACCCGTTGGGCAGCGAAACCACGATTGGCGAACCGCCCGAGAACATGTACCCGAGGGGCATTACCAGCGACGTGGTGCTCGCGTAAGTCCACCCGTCGGTCGCGGGGTCGAATATCTGTCCGCCGACGAGCACCTTGAACGTCCTGCCCTGGATGGCGCCCTGCTGCAGCTCGGGCACCATGACGCGGCCGTCGCTGAGCATCAACGCGCCGGTCCCACCGCCGGCGAGGCCGCCAGTCACGGACCACGCACGCGTCTTCGGGTCGTATACGAAAGCGTCGTCTGAGGAGTTGTAGAAGTACCGCTCCACGCCTGGGAACGCGAACTGGTCGACGACCAGCGCGCGACCGTCGCGCAAGCCGACGCCGTCGGCGCCGCACATAGCCACCGGCAATGGGGTTGTCATCGACCACGCGTTGGTGGCGGCGTCGTAGACCTCTGCCGTGGCGACCGGCGGCGACCAGCCCGCGGAGCCCTGACAGCCACCGGCCGCGATCGCCCCACCGCCGCCGAGGGCAACGAGGCGGATGCCGTCTCGCGCCGACTGAAGCCGGCCGGCCGGGGACCATTTCCTTGTCGCGGGGTCGTAGATCTCGGCGCTCGGCGTGGGCTTGAAGTCCACCTCCCCGTTTGGCAGCTGCTCAGGAGTGTCGAGCGGGACGCCGCCGCCGGCGATCAACAGGCGACCGTCGCTCAGAAGCGCGTTGCTTGGAAATACTCGGGGTAGATTGGCGCTGCCTGCCTGGCTCCACCTGTTCTGGACCGGGTCGTAAAGCCAGGTCGCTCCTTGGGGGTTGCCGTTGATGTCGCGGCCGCCTTCCACCAGCACCATCCCGTCGCGAAGGAGCGCGAAGACATCGGGGAAAGCCGGCCCAGGCATCGGCGTGCCCTTCGTCCAGGCGCCAGTCGCCGGGTCATATACTGCCGTCTCGTTCGAGGGCTGCCCCCCAAGCAGGAAGCCCCCGAAGATGCCGAGCCGTCCATCCGCCAGCGGGATCACAACGCTGTTTGAGATCGGTGCGGGGGGTCCTTTCTCCCTGGTCCAGCTGCCGACTGTCGAGAAGGCCACCTGGCAGCCGCACATGGAGACGAACGCGAGCAAGCCGGCGGCGACGCGCTTCATGCCGGAAGGTCCGTCCGGCCGCGGAAGGCGCGGCCGATGATCTCGAAGCCGAGCGCGGCGAGCGCGAGGGCGGCCGCCGGAACCAGCACCGGGAAGAACTGGTTGCGCAGCGCGTACAGGCGCACGTCGGAAAGCAGCTGGCCCAGCTCGGGCGTGTTGGCGAGGTGGAACCCGGCGACTCCCTGCGTGTCCTCGCTGTAGTTGGTGAATCCCCCGAGGTAGTACTGCAGGAAGCCGAGCTCCGCGAGGAGCACCAGAACGGCGGCGGCCTGGAACGACAGCTCCACCATCAGGGCGGGGCGCAGATAGGGCCACACGTGGCGGCCGAAGAAGTCGAGCCCGGTCGAGCCGACGGCGCGGGCGCCCATCGCGAACGGCTGCGCCTGCACCCATTCGATTCGGCCCGCGACGACCTCCGCCACATCGCGCCAACCCACGATGCTGATCGCGATCACGAATGCGAGCGTGCGCGCAAGTCCCGGCTGCGCGATCGTGCTCGGCCCGCCCGTGAACGCCTGGATGACCAGGACCGCCAGCGCCAGGTATGGGAACCCGGCGATCCAGCCGCCGGCAGCCCTCGCCGCAGACCGAAACACAGTCGCGCCGGAGGCGATCCCGAAGCCGGCGACCACGCCGATGAGCATCCGCCCCGCGAGCGCCAGCGCAACCAGCACGAGCGAGGGCAAAGCGCCTTTCGCCACCAGGGCGAACAGGTCTCGGCCGCCCGCGTCGGAACCCAGCAGGTAGTAGTGCACCTGATGGAAGTTCGGGTCGTCGAGCGAGAAAACCTCCACGCTGCTGAAAGCCGGAAAGGGCGCGAGGGTGGCCGTGTTGTTGATGAACCCGCCCGCCCAGATGTGCGTGGCCCAGAAATCGGAGACTTGCGCCCCGATCACGACGAGGAGCGCCAGGCCGGCCAGTATCACAACCCCCAGGACGGCCAGGATTCGTGAGCGCAGTCTCATGTCAGGCCGCCGCCTCGCTCGCGGCTTCGGCAACCCTGGGGTCGGCCTTCTGCGTCAGCACTCTGATCAGGGCTTCGAGAATGGCGAGAAACGAAGCCAGCACGACTGCCGACGCGATCGCGACGCCAGGGTCAGGTGGCTGAGACGACGCGCCGGTCGACACGCCGAGGGAGTTCAGCAGCAGATTGCCGAGGCCCGGGTAGCCGAAGAAAAACTCGACCAGGGGCAGCGATCCGAACATCAGACGGATCGAGGAGGACCCGGTCTGGAGCAGGCCCGCCGCGGCTGGGCGGACGATGTGCCGGCGCACGATCACGCCCCAGGGCAGACCCTTGGACAGCGCCGTCCGCACGAAGAGCTGGCGTGATTGATCGGCGATGAGAATGGAACCCTGTCGGTACGCGTACGCGGCTGGACGGATCGCCAGCACCGCCGCGCTCCACGCGAGCTGACCTGCAGAGAACGTGGCGTAGCCACCGCTGACGTTGACCTGCACCAGGTTGTAGATCTGCGTCTGCAGGTCCTGGGCCAGGATGGCGAGCAGGAAGGTCGGAACGACCCAGATCAGGCTCACCACTCCCAGCAGGAGCGCCAGCCTCGGCCTTTTGGCGCCGACGGCGAACGCCGCTGCGGCGGTTCCGAATCCGGTGCCCCAGACCAGGGCCACGATTATCAGCAGCAGCGAAGCCACCGCCGGCGCCTCGATCTGGGCGAAGATCGCGGTCTCGGTGCCCGGCGGGGGCGGCAGCTGGCGCGAGATGGCCTGACCGCGCTGCACGAGAAGCCAGGTCACCACCAGGACTCCTCCAATCTGCAAGCCGAGAGTCACGAGCACACGGCCCACGGCCGCGGTGCGCGGCTGCAGGAGCGACGCCAACCCGACCAGGAGGGCCCCGATCAGGCAGATCAGGCCGAGGTTTACCCAGAGCAACGCCGCGCTATTTTCTCTACTACAGCGGCCGGGAGTCCCACGTTCCCGTCAGTGATCTCCGGTCAGCGGCCGCGCGGCTTGGCTCCGATCTGCTCGCACTCGTACACCAGCGGCACTGCGAGCTCCTCATGAAGAATCGCCGCGAGCTCGCTCACGGCCTCACTGACGGCCGGCATCAGCGTCTCGTTGGCCCAGGGGCGCAGCGGCGACGGTGCGCTGACGATGACCGGTCCCGAGCGCGCCAGCGACCCCATGCCGCCGCTCGCCACACGCGATTCGCGTCCTACCCAGTTGTGGACGCTCAGGATCTTCAAGCGGCGCGACGAGTCGTCCGCTACGTAGACGGTGTCGGTGCTGCCGGCGTCAGCCCGCCAGAGCTCGCGGCGCAGAACGACCGAGCGCGCCGTGTGCGTCGCGCCCGCGCGGCGTACGCCCCAGAACGCGCGCGCCGGCTGGATCGTGCCCGGCCCGCAGACCCAGAGACGCGAGCCGTTGTAGGCGAGCACGCCGATGACAACCACCGCGAAAAGCACGAGCAGCGCGCTCGCGCCCGCCGCCCGGAACATCAGAGTGACCAGCGCGCCGAAAGCCGCGGGCACGGCGCATCCGAGGATCGGGCCGAGCGGCGAGGCGACGGAGATCAGCAGGCGGCCGCCCGGGTCGCGCTCCGTCCTGTACAGCGAGAGCAGCCAAGTCTTCGCCGGCTCCTGCGATTGGTCCCCCATCACACGGCCGGATTCGATGTTAGCTGCGACGGAACGGGCGCGAGGCGGTCGATCAGCGCGGCCACCGCTCCCGCCAGAAGCGCCGCGACCGCGTACGTGACGAAAGCGGCCTGGATACCGAACAGCGACCACGCAAGGCCGCCGGCAACAGGCCCCAGCGTGACGCCAACGTTTTCGAACTCGCCGAAGAGTCCCATGACAAGAGCGTGGCGCCGCCGCGGCGACGCCTCTGAGATCCAGGCTGTAGCCGCGGGCCAGATCAGCGATCCGCCCAGCGCCCGAGCCGCTGCGGCCACGATGACGACGCCGAAGGCGCCGGCGGTGGCGTACAGGGCGAATCCGATCGCGGAGATCAGGCAGCCGGCGACCATGGCCGTGCGCCGGCCCCAGCGATCCGCGACCACGCCGCCGGGCACCAGCAGCACCCCTCCGAACATTCCCGCGGCGAAGAGCGCCGTTCCCGCGCTTGCGGCCGACAGGTTCAGGTGCGCGGTCACGAGCAGCGGCAGCAGCGCCGTTTCGCCCGCGAAGCCAAGCTGGAACAGGACCATGATCGCCGCCGTCACCAGCAGCACGCGCCCGACGCTCGGGCCCGTGCGGGCCTGCTCGACGCGCACGTCGGCGTCGGACCATGTGGCCCGGCCGTGGGTTTCCGTGTATCCACGGAATACGAGCGCCAGCAGCAACGCGGATATCAGAGGCAGGGCTGAGGCGATGTAGAGCACGTCGCGGATCGGCATTCGCTCGATGAGCTGACCGCCCAAACCGGCGCCGATCGCGTCGCCGAAGAGCCACTCGGCGGAAAGGACCGCAAGGCCCGTGGCGCGAAGGTTTGTCGGCAGCGTGGTGCCGAGAAACGAGCGGCCGATCGGACCGACCGACACGAGCATGCCCGACGTCAGCAGGTAGCTCAGCGCGATGAAGGGAACCGTGGTCGACCGAGCGACGAAGAAGACGCCGGCCGCGTACAGGAGCATCGAGGCGATGAGCGGGCCTCGGTAGCCCACCCGGTCAGCGATGACACCCCACAGCCACTCGAACAGGAGAAGACCGAGGCCGAACATCGACAGCGTGATGCCGATCTCGCGCGGCCCGGCGTGCAGCGAGCGCAGCTCGAGCGGGATGGCGATGAACATGACGCCGATCGTGAGCGTCGACACCGACAGCGCGCCCAGGAGGGCACCGCTCCGGCTGCGCAAAATCTCTCTCACATGGAGACGAAGTAGGCGCTGATTGCGATCACGAGGTACGCGCCAAGCAGCTGCACGCCTTCGAGCCAGTTAGTACGCCCGTCGAGCGAGATGACGATGACGATGAGCGTGGCCATGCCGACCACCGCGATCTCGAAGCCGGTGAAGATGAAGTCCATCGGGTGGCCGATGAGAAGGCTGACGAACACCAGCAGCGGCGCCACGAACATCGCGACTTGAGTCGACGACCCTACCGCAATCTCGAGCGTGACGTTGAGGCGGTTCCTGACCGCGAAGAAGACCGCAGACGCATGCTCGGCCGCGTTGCCGATGACTGGGATGAGGATGAGGCCGACGAACACGGCGGGGACGTGAAGCGCGGCGATCGCGGGCTGCAGCGACTTGACGAGGAAGTCGGACTCTATGCCGACGAGCACCGCCGACGCGGTCAGGACTCCCAGCGCCCAGCTGGTCGACCATGTCGCGACCTCGCCGCGGGCCGGCACGTGAAAAAGGTGGGCATGGGTGATCTGGGTGAAAACGAGGGCGGCCAGGTAAAGGAGGACCAGGACACCGGCCACGACGGCGCTCACGACCTCCTTGCCTGTGAAGCCGACGTTCGGCGAGGTCACCAGCAGCAGCGCCGGCACAACCAGGCCGGCAACGGCGATCAGCAGCGACGAACCGTGGACGCTGGCCGCTTGAGGGTTGAACTCCATGGTCTTGTGCCGCACGCCGCCCGCGGCGAACGACAGGCCGAGCACGAGAAGCAGGTTGCCCACGATCGAACCGATGAGCGTGGCCTTCACGACGGCGAACTCCCCGGCGGCGATGAGGAATACGCCGACTATCACCTCGGTCAGGTTGCCCATGGTCGCGTTGAGCAGGCCGCCGCGCTGAGGCCCCAGGCGCACCGCCAGCTGCTCGGTCGATTCACCGATGAGCCCGGCCAGCGGCACGATGGCGAGCGCCGACGTGATGAACGTCAGCACCTCCATGCCGGAGATCTGGGCGCCGATCGAGATGGGCACGAAGATGAGAAGCCAGCGCAGCGAGGGCGTGGGCAGGCGCGGCATCAAGTGGCGTACCTCAGGGGTTCCTGTGGTCCTGGGTTTCTCGGCCATACGCCTCCTCTCGAAATTCGATCAGAGGTCTTGCCGCGGACCGCGGTGTCCGCCGCCGTCCCGGGTGTTGCCACCGTCCTGACGGGACCGGCGAAGGGAATCAGCTACTCCCCTCTGTTGGCGGCAAATCTACCAGACGGGACGCGCTCCTAGTATTGACGCGTGGCGACGGCCCTATCCCTATCCCACCTCGGTTCACTCATGCGCGGCGTGCGCAGCGTCGACCAGGTGGGCGCCGAGGAGCGGGCCGCCTCGCTGGCCAAGCGCTCGATCAAGAAGGCCTCCAAGCTGTGGGCGCTCGACCTCGCGATCCGGTGCATGGACCTGACCACCCTCGAGGGCATGGACACGCCGGGCAAGATCGCCGCGTTGTGCGCGAAGGGGATCCGGCCCAAGCCGGGCGACCCCACCATCCCGTCCGTGGCGGCCATCTGCATCTACCCCGCGCGTGTGGCCGATGCGCGCGAGCACCTCGGCTCGAGCGGCGTGCGCGTGGCCTCGGTCGCGACGGCGTTTCCGTCGGGCCAGAGCTTCCTCTCGCTGAAGATCGACGAGACGCAGCAGGCAGTTGCCGCAGGCGCGGACGAGGTCGACATGGTGATCGACCGTGGCGCGTTCCTGTCCGGCGACTACCAGAAGGTGTACGACGAGATCGTCGCCATCAAAGAGGCATGCGGCGACGCGCACCTGAAGGTCATCCTCGAGACCGGCGAGCTCGGCACCTATGACAGCGTGAGGCGCGCATCGATCCTGGCCATGGCCGCCGGCGCCGACTTCATCAAGACGTCGACCGGCAAGGTGCAGCCCGCGGCGACGCTTCCAGTCAGCCTCGTGATGATGGAGGCCATCCGCGACTTCGTGCGCGAGACCGGCAGGCCCGTGGGGTTCAAGCCTGCCGGCGGCATCAGGACTTCCAAACAGGCGATCGCATACCTCGTCGTCTTGTACGAGACGCTCGGCCCTGAGTGGATGACGCCGGAGCGGTTTCGACTTGGCGCGTCCAGCCTGTTGAACGACGTGTTGATGCAGATCGAGAAGGAGCGCAGCGGCGCCTACCAGTCCATGGATTACTTCACTATCGATTAGCCGATGGCGATAGCAAAGCGTTCACGGACCGAGCTCGCGACCCAGAGATTCGAGTACGCGCCCGCGCCTGAATCGACCGATCACGTGAAGATCGAGAAGCGCTACGACCTCTTCATCGGCGGCCGCATGGTGAAGGCGCACAGCCAGAAGCGGTTCCCGACCATAAACCCCTCGAACGAGGAGAAGCTGTCGGAGGTGGTCGAGGCCGACGAGGTCGACGTCGACCGCGCCGTCAAGGCGGCGTCGAAGGCGTTCGACTCGTGGTCGCGCATCGGTGCTTCTCGCCGTGCTCGCTACCTCTTCCGCATCTCGCGCATCCTGCAGGAGCGCGCGCGCGAGCTCGCGGTCGTCTAGACGATGGACGGCGGCAAGCCGATCAAGGAGTCGCGCGACGTCGACATACCTTTGAGCGCGGCTCACTTCTTCTACTACGCGGGCTGGGCGGACAAGCTCGAGTGGGCGTTCCCGAACGTCAAGCCGCGGCCAATCGGGGTCGCGGGCCAGGTGATCCCGTGGAACTTCCCGCTGCTGATGCTGGCGTGGAAGATCGCGCCGGCTCTGGCCGCCGGCAACACCGTGGTGCTCAAGCCTGCCGAGACCACGCCGCTGTCGGCGTTGCTCTTTGCCGACATCTGCATGCAGGCCGAGCTGCCCGACGGCGTGGTGAACATCCTGACGGGCGCCGGCAAGACCGGCTCGCTGGTCGTGTCTCACCCGGCTGTGCGCAAGGTCGCGTTCACGGGCTCGACCGAGGTGGGCAAGCTCATCCAGCGGTCGCTCGCGGGCACGGGCAAGCGCCTGACCCTGGAGCTCGGTGGCAAGGCGGCCAACATCGTGTTCGAGGACGCGCCACTGGACGCCGCGGTCGAGGGCATCGTCAACGGCATCTATTTCAACCAGGGCCACGTCTGCTGCGCGGGCAGCCGGCTCCTGGTGCAGGAGTCGATCTTCGAGCCCCTGCTGGAGAAGCTGAAGATCCGCCTCGGCACCCTGCGTCTGGGCGACCCGCTGGACAAGAACACCGACATCGGCGCCATCAACTCGAAGGCGCAGCTCGAGAAGATCGCCGGCCTGGTCGAGTCGGGCGTCGAGGAGGGCGCGGAGCTGTTCCAGCCCGAATGCAAGCTGCCGGAGCGCGGTTACTGGTTCCCGCCGACGCTGTTCACGAACGTTTCACAGTCGTACCGGATCGCCCGCGAGGAGATCTTCGGCCCGGTGCTCTCGGTGCTGACCTTCCGCACGCCAGACGAGGCGGTGGAGAAGGCGAACAACACGCCATACGGGCTGTCGGCCGGCGTTTGGACCGACAAGGGCTCGCGCATCCTGTGGATGGCCGAGCGCATGCGCGCCGGCGTCGTGTGGGCGAACACGTTCAACCGCTTCGACCCGACCTCGCCGTTCGGCGGCTACAAGGAATCGGGCTACGGCCGCGAGGGCGGGCTGCACGGACTGCTGCCCTACCTGGAGCTCAGCTGAGCGTGGACGTCCGCAAGACTTACAAGCTGTACGTCGGCGGCGAGTTCGTGCGCTCCGAGTCGGGGCGCGCGTACCGACCCGACGGCTCCGTCAACGTGCCGCGCGGCTCGCGCAAGGACCTGCGCGACGCGGTGCGAGCCGCGCGCTCGGCTGTGGGCGGCTGGTCAGCGCGCACTGCAATGAACCGCGGCCAGATCCTGTACCGGGCAGCCGAGATGCTGGACGGCCGCCGCTCTCAGTTCGTCGATGTGCTGGGCGGCGGGCGCGCCTCTGCACGCGAGGTCGAGCAGGCGGTCGAAGCGCTGGTCTGGTACGCGGGCTGGACCGACAAGCTGGCCCAGGTCACTGGCAACACGAACCCGGTCGCCGGGCCGTATTTCAACTTCACGATCCCGGAGCCGACCGGCGTGGTGGGGATCGTCGCGCCGGAAGAGCCGGCGCTTGCCGGCCTGGTGCGACGAATCGCGCCGGCGCTATGCGGCGGCAACGCTGTGGTGGTGTTGGTGCCCGAGTCGCACCCGCTGCCCGGGCTGACCCTGGCCGAGGTCCTTGCCACGAGCGACCTGCCCGGCGGGGTGGTGAACGTGCTCGCCGGCTATCGCAAGGAGCTGCTGCCCTGGCTCGCGGCGCACATGGACGTGAACGCCATCGACGTCGCGGGGTGCACGCCGGCAGAGGTCGCATCGATCGAGAAGGCCGCGGCCGACAACGTGAAGCGGGTGGTCAAGCGCCCCGCGGATGAGATGAGCCCCCATCTGATCACGGCGTTCATGGAGATGAAGACAGTCTGGCACCCCATCGGGGTGTAGCGGCCCGCGCGTTTTGTATACAAACGCCTGAATCAGGGCGGTTCTGACCCGCGTTTGTATACAAACGAAGAAATCTCGGGACCTAGCGCACGTCCAGATGC
>VBFW01000124.1 GCA_005880525.1 Chloroflexota bacterium
GCGGATCTGGTCCAGCTGTGACGAGCGCTGCGCGCCCTCATCGTCGGTTTCCTCCGCGGCGCCGGCCTTGGCCACCGGCTTCGGCTGCGGCGGCGGCGGCTTCGGCGCCGCCTTGGGCTTGGCCTCGACCTTCGGCTCCGCCTTCGTCTCAGTCCTGGGAGCCGCCTTGCCCGCCCCAGGGTCGGCCACATCGTTGTAGCCCTCGACCCCGAACTGGTGGTTGAACGTCGAGATGGCGGCCTTGAGCCGCTCGAAAAGCGCGTCGTCCAGCGCCTGCTTCTGCTCGATCTCCTCGACCACGCCGGGGCGCTCGCTCTTGAGGAAGCGGACGAATCCCGCCTCCCACTCGCGGACTCGCGCGGTCGGCACCTTGTCGACGAAACCTTGCGTGCCTGCATAGATCGCTGCCACCTGCAGGCCGAGTGAGACCGGCTGGTACTTGTCCTGCTTGAGCAGCTCCGTCAGCCGGGCGCCCCGCTCGAGCTGGTTGCGCGTCGCGGTGTCGAGGTCGGACGCGAACTGGGCGAACGCGGCCAGCTCGCGGTACTGGGCGAGGTCGAGCCGCATCTGGCCCGCGACCTGGCGCATGGCCTTGGTCTGCGCGTCGCCGCCGACGCGCGAGACGCTGATGCCGACGTTCAGCGCCGGGCGCTGGCCCGCGTTGAACAGGTCGGACTGCAGGTAGATCTGGCCGTCGGTGATGGAGATGACGTTGGTCGGGATGAAGGCCGAAACGTCATTGGCCTGCGTCTCGATGACCGGGAGCGCGGTGAGCGACCCGCCGCCATGGCTCGGCGCCATCTTCGCGGCGCGCTCGAGCAGTCGCGAGTGCAGGTAGAACACGTCGCCGGGGTACGCCTCGCGGCCGGGTGGGCGGCGCAGGTTCAGCGAAAGCTCGCGATATGCCCACGCCTGCTTGGTCAGGTCGTCGTAGCAGCAGAGCGCCTCTTTGCCCTGTTCCATGAAGTACTCGCCCATCGCGCAGCCCGCGTATGGGGCGATGAAGTTGAGCGACGCCGGCTCGGAGGCGGACGCGGCGACGATGATTGTGTACTCCATCGCGCCCTGCTCCTCGAGCGTGGCGGCGACGCGCGCGATCGATGCTGCGTTCTGCCCGATCGCGACATAGATGCAGATGAGGTCCTTGCCCTTCTGGTTGATGATCGTGTCGAGCAGGACCGTGGTCTTGCCGGTGAAGCGGTCGCCGATGATCAGCTCGCGCTGCCCGCGGCCGATCGGGATCATGGCGTCGATCGCCTTGATGCCCGTTTGCACCGGGCTGTCGACGCGCTTGCGCGTGATGACCCCGGGCGCGATCTTCTCGACGGGCATCGTCTTGGTCGTCTTGATCGGGCCCTTGCCGTCGATGGGCTGGCCGAGCGGGTTGACCACGCGGCCGATCAGCTGCTCGCCAACGGGCACCTCGAGCAGCCGGCCCGTGGTGCGCACCTCATCGCCCTCGTGCAGGTGGCCGAACTCGCCGAGGATGACAGCGCGGACCTGGTCCTCCTCGAGGTTCAGCGCGAGGCCATAGGTGTCGCGCGGGAACTCGAGCAGCTCGCCGGCCATCGCGTTCTGGAGGCCGTAGATCTGCGCGATGCCGTCGCTGGTAGCGACGATGCGGCCCACGTCGGTGGCGACCAGGCTCGCGTCGAAGTCCTTGAGCCGTTCCTTGATGACCTCTGAGATCTCTCTGGTGCTGATGCCCATCTTTGCTCCTAGGAAGCTTCTGTCAGCCGGCGGCGCAGCTGCTGCAGGCGGGTGGCGACGCTGGCGTCGATGAGTCGGTCTCCGTACTGGATCTTCAGTCCGCCAAGGATGCGCGGGTCGACCTCGACCTGCATGGTCACCGTCTTGCCGAGGCGCTGCGACAGCTCGACGGCGACGCGATCGCGGTCGCGCGACCCGAGCTCCACCGCGGTGGTGACGGTCGCGCGCACGCGGCCGGCGGCTTCGTCGGCCAGGTTCTCGAACTGGTCGGCGATGGCGCCGATCTCGTTGACGCGGTCCGCCTCGATGAGCAGCTTCGCGAGGTTCAGCGCCTCGGGATCGAGGGACGCCGAGGTGACGAGGCCCATACGCCGCTCGACCGGGATCGTCGGGTTGGTCAGCACGGCGGCCACCTTCTCGTCCGAGAGCAGGTCCCGAAGCTCCGCCAGCCGGCGCATCCACTCGTCGATCTCGCGCTCATCCCCGGCGAGCTCGAACACCGCCCGCGCGTAGCGCTTAGCGGCTGCCGTCGCCACTCGCCACCTCCGCGATCGCCCTGTCGATGAGCTGCTTGTGCTTGTTCAGGTCGAGCGTCTCTCCGATGACCTTCTCGGTCGCGTTGACCACCAGGTTGGCGACCTCGCCACGCACCGACTGGATCGCCCGGTCGCGCTCCGCCTCGATCTCCTTTCTCGCCGACTCGGCGATCCGCTTCGCCTCTTCCTCGGCCTTCTGCCGCATTTCCTGACGCAGTTGCTCCGCCGACTTGCCTGCAGCGTCGATGACGCCCTGTGCCGTCTTGCGTGCGTCCTCGAGCTTCGCCTGCGCCTCCTTGAGATGGGCGTCGGCATCGGCTCGGGCCTTCCCCGCCGCGGCGAGCTGCTCAGCGACGGCGCGCTGGCGCGCCTCAGCCTGCTTGACGATCTCCGGGTACACGTAGCGGGCGAGTATTGCGAGCATCGCGAGGAACGTGATCAATTCGACGATCACGGTGCCGTTGATCTCGATGACGCCCGCTTCGCCCGCGAGGAACATCGCTAGTGGACCTGGCCCAGGAACACGAACCCGAAAGCGAGGTTGATGAAGTACATCGCCTCGACGAGACCGACGATGGTGAACAGCCAGGGGATCATGCGGCCCTGTGCTTCAGGCTGCCGCGCGACGCCGCTGATGAACGCATTGCCGGCGAGACCGTCACCGAACGCGGCGCCGATGGCGCCGAGGCCCATGAGCAGGCCAAAGCCGATCAGGGCACCCGCAAGCTCAATTCCGTGGTCTGTCATTTCCCCTCCTTAGTGGGCATGTTCACTTCCCTGATGTTGGTGCTCGAGGCCCTCGCGGGCCATGCCGAAGTAGATGACCGTCAGCAGCATGAAGATGAACGCCTGGATGAAACCGATGAAGATCACGTCGAACGCCTTCCACACGGCCAGTGCGATGGTGCTGAGGGCCGAGTGCGGCAGCGGCCCAAGGAACTCCAGGTGCCAACCTGCCGAAGCGATCAGGGCGATCATCACTCCGCCGGCGAAGATGTTCCCGAACAGTCGCAACGACAGCGTTACCGGCTTGACGAGCTCTTCGATGATGTTCAACGGGATGAAGACGATGCGTGCTGGGAGCGGCAGCTCGAACGGCTTGGTGAAGCGCCGCAGATAGCCGTACCACCCCAGCACTCGAAAGCTGTACCACTGCACTACGGCGATGACGACGACCCCCATCGCCAGCGTCGCGTTCCAGTCCGCGTTTGCGCCGTGAAGGACCGGGAAGAACCCGAGCGGAAGGATCTCGAGCCAGTTCGCGACGAGGATGTAGAGGAACAGGGTCAGTCCGAGCGGGATGATGAAGAGCGCGTCGTCGGCCACGTTCTGTTTGACAAGGCCGCGCAGGAGGTCGTAACCCCACTCGAACACTGCCTGGACCTTGGTCGGCGTCCCCGACTTGAGCTGGCCGCGGATCCAGAACGCGATCGC
Organism: Chloroflexota bacterium; assembly: GCA_005880525.1. Classification (GTDB taxonomy): domain Bacteria; phylum Chloroflexota; class Dormibacteria; order Dormibacterales; family Dormibacteraceae; genus CF-118. Next base: position 3,681 of record VBFW01000124.1, read on the forward strand.
GAGCGTGACGATCGCAGCCAGCGCCGTCGAGATGAGGCTGTCGTAGTTGAAAGTGCACCACTGT
>VBFW01000125.1 GCA_005880525.1 Chloroflexota bacterium
GGAAGTCGTAGTGGCTCTCGATCAGGTAATTCGGCGGCTGGTACCACGCGAGCGCTTCGAGCTTCCATTTGTACTCGGTGCTGAGCCAGCGCCAGAGATTGGCGCGGACGGCGAGGCGGTATGACGCGTCGGGCTTGAAGATGACGAGGGCGTCTGCCACCCGAAAAATCCTAAGTGAACGTCCCCACCTGACACCGCCGCTTTCAAAGGCGCCCCCGCGATGCGGGGAGGGAGCTACTTACCGCCCTTCCCATCACGCGGGCCGGGCGTGTACACCTTGCGCTTCTTCAGCTTCTCTGGCATGTGCACCTGGTTCGCGACGCCGCCCTCGAAATCGTGCGCGTACTTGTAGTCGCGGCCATAACCCATCGAGCGCATGAGACCCGTGACCGCGTTGCGTAGGTGCAGCGGCACCGGTTCGTTGCCCGTCTCCTCGATGAGCTCGCGCGCGGCGCCGTATGAGGTCAGCGCGGAGTTGGACTTCGGTGCAAGCGCGAGGTAGAGCGCGGCCTCGGTCAGTGGCAGCACCGCCTCGGGCATGCCGACGAAATGCGCCGCCTGCTGCGCGGCGATCGCGATCTGCAGCGCCTGCGGGTCCGCGAGTCCGACGTCCTCGGCGGCGGAGATGACCAGGCGTCGCGCCACGAACAGCGGATCCTCGCCGGCCTCGAGCATTCGCGCGAGCCAGTAGACGGCCGCGTCGGGGTCGCTGCCTCGCACGCTCTTGATGAGCGCCGAGACGATGTCGTAGTGCTGGTCGCCGGCGCGGTCATAAAGAAGATGTCGCTCCTGCAGCGCGCGCTCGATGTGCTCGAGCGAGATCTCGTCGGAGCCGGCCAGAGCGGCCGAGGCTTCGAGTCCGTTGAGCGCCACGCGCGCGTCGCCGCGCGATGCCTCCAGCAGCGCGTCCATCGCGTCGGTGCCGATCGTCGCGTTGAGCTCGCCCAGACCACGCTCGACGACGCGCTTCAGCTCGTCGCGGTCGAGGGCTTCGAGCCTGAACACGCGGCTGCGCGAGAGCAGCGGAGCGATGACTTCGAAGGAAGGGTTCTCGGTGGTCGCGCCGATGAGCGTGACGGTCCCGTTCTCGACGTGGGGCAGGATCGCGTCCTGCTGGGCCTTGTTGAAGCGATGGATCTCGTCGATGAACAGCACGGTGCGCAGGCCGGCGCGCTGATGCACGGCCGCCTCCGCCACCGCCTTGCGCAGGTCGGCGACGCCGGCCGTGACCGCGCTCATGGTCACCATCCGCGCCTTCGTCTCGGTGGACAGGAGTCCGGCGAGCGTGGTCTTCCCGCTGCCCGGCGGTCCCCACAGAACGATGCTCGGCAGGTGGCCCGACTGGGTCAGCTGGCGCAGCACGTCGACCACGCGCCGCTGGCCGACGAGGTCGTCGAACTTCTTCGGGCGCATTCGGGTCGCCAGCGGGGGCGCCGGCCGGACGCCCGCCTCGTTCGGAAAGAGCTCGCCCTGGTCCATCCCAGATCGAATTCTGAACTCGACGGATACAATGCCGCCCAGTGAAGATCTGCTGGTACTGCGGCTCGGACATCGGCGAGCAAGAGCAGTACTGCCATGTCTGCGGGCACAGCCAGTCGGACACGTCGTCTAGTCCGCTCTTCGGAGTCGTCGACCCGGTGACCGGAATCTGGAACCAGAAGTTCGCCGAGGCGCTGATCGGCCAGGAGGCGAACCGCGCCGTCCGCTACCACCGCCCGCTCTCGCTGCTGGTGGTCGAGCTCGACCACGCCGAGCACGTCCACAACGAGCTGGGCCAGGCGCAGGTCAACGCGCTGCTTGCCGAGCTGGCCGAGGCGCTCGGGCGGGCCATCCGCGACACCGACACGCTCGGCTTCCTGGAATCCGACAAGTCACCGCACTTCGTGATCATCCTGCCCGAGACGGACGAGCAGGGCGCCACGCTGGCGGCGGACAAGATCCGCCGGTCGGTGGCGGCGCACGACTTCTCGACGGGCGGCCGCTGGCAGCGCATCACCGTGAGCTGCGGCGCGTCCACCATCGGCGCGGCGCCAGTGACCTACAACGAGGAAGGCGTGCTCAACCGTCGCGAGTACACCGGCAACCTGCTCCGGGAGGCTTACTACGCGCTCGATCACGGACGCTCCGCGGGCACGAACCGCACGTCCGTCGGCGCGTTTCACAGCTGACGATTCGCCGTTCCGTACGATCCTTCTGACGTGCTGACGCCCGTTTATGTCATCCGGCACGCCGACGTCGAGAACCCGGATCGAGTCCTCTATGGGCACCTGCCCGGCTTCAACCTCAGCGCGCTGGGCCGCGCCCAGGCCGAGGCGCTCGGCGACCGGCTGAGGGAAGCCGGGATCCGCCGCATCGTCCACAGCCCCCTCGATCGCGCGGCCGAGACCGCCCGCATCGTCAACTCGCGATTGCGCGAGCCCGCTGTGATGGAGGTCGACCCGCAGCTGCGCGAAGCGGACTTCAGCCGCTACCTGCAGGGAGTGCCTTTCTGGCAGATTCCTCTGCGCCGGCCGCTCTGGTTCGTGCACAAGACGCGGCGCGGGATCGTCGCGGGTGACGAGTCGTATGACGTTCTTGGCGGCCGCGTGCTCGACGTGGCGAGGCGGCTGGCGCGCGAGCACCCTGGCGAGCCCGCTGCCGTGGTCAGCCACGCCGACCCGATCCAGGCGGCGTGGGTCCTCCTCGACGGCCGGGCGCACAACGAGCGCGAGATGTACCGCAAGGCCGTCGATCGCGCGGGCACGCTGAAGATCGAGCTCGAGGGCGACAGGCCGGTGAGCTGGGAGTACTTGAAGCCGCCTGAGGTCGCACGACCCGCGGACGCGGCCGCGTGAGCGGATTCCCGCGCGGGTTTCTGTGGGGCACCGCCAGCGCCGCCCACCAGGTCGAGGGCGACAACAAGAACTGCGACTGGTGGGAGTGGGAGCAGCAGCCGGGCAAGATCGCCAACGGCGACAGCTCGCTCGTCGCATGCGACAACTACCGCCGCTACCGCGAGGACTTCAAGCTGCTGCGCGAGATGAACCAGAACGCGCACCGGCTTTCGATCGAGTGGTCGCGCATCGAGCCGTCACAGGGCGAGTTCGACTCGCGCCAGATCCGCCACTACCGCGATGTGCTCGGCGACCTTCGTGAGCAGGGCATCGAGCCGATGGTCACCCTGCACCACTTCACAAGCCCTCTGTGGTTCGCGCGCAAGGGCGGGTGGATGGACCGCGACTCGGTGCGCGCATTCGTCTCCTTTGTGACTCGCGCGGCGGATGAGCTGGGCGACCTGGTGAACCTGTGGTGCACCATCAATGAGCCGAACATCTACGCCACCAACGGGTGGCTCACCGGCGAGTTCCCTCCCGGCCACCAGGGCGACTTCCGGGGCTTCTACAGCGTGATCTCGAACATGCGGCGCGCGCACGAGCTTGCGTATGTCGCCATCAAGAAACGGCGTCCGGACTCCATGGTCGGGCTGTCGCACCACAAGTTCCTGTTCCTGCCGGCGAGCGACAAGCGCCGCGATGTGTGGGCCACGCGCGCAGCGCAGGCGACGGTCGACCGGTGGCCGATCGGACCGGGACGAATGCAGCGCGTGGTCGAAGCGACCAGCGACTACGTTGGAGTCGCGCACTACTGGGCGCAGAACG
>VBFW01000126.1 GCA_005880525.1 Chloroflexota bacterium
CCGCCTCGATGTAAGCCTTGAGCCGTTTCATGTTGTCGCGGATGCCTTCCGCGTACTGGCGCGACAGCAAACCGCCGGCAAAACGCAGCAAGCCCGTGAGCTCGTAGTCCATCTCGTAAACGACGTGCGTGCCATCCTTGCGTTCTGAGTAGGTGTATGACCATTCGCCTTTGAGTGGGCCCTTGATGAACCTTCCAGAACAGTGTTTCGGCTTCGTGAAGACGTCCTGCTGGACATCGAGCGTCTCCTTGATTCCGCCCGGCAGGTCGAGGTGATAGCGATAGCGCGTCCCGGCGCGCGGCGCTCCCGAGTCGAGCTTCTCGACCTTCTCGAGGTTCGTCGTCCATTGCGGTGCATGGACCACGTCCTCCTGCACGACCGCCCACACGCGCTCCGCGGGGGCCTTGATGATCACGCTCTCGCGGATCTTGCTCATGCTGGGATGAGCAAAGCCTAATGCGCAGCGCCGAGAGTGGTCGAGACCCGGCTGCCGCGCGCGACGGCAGCGCGCGCATGCTCGGCGCGCTTCGGCACCGGAACTATCGGCTGTTCCTGACCGGCCAGATCATCTCGACGATCGGCACCTGGATGCAGAGCGTGGCCATGCCATGGCTTGCGCTGCAGCTGACTCATAGCGGCCTGCTCGTGGGCCTCGTGCTCGCCGTCCAGTTCACACCGGTGCTGCTGGGCAGCCAGTTCGGCGGAATCGTGGCCGACCGCTTTCGCAAGCGTTCGATCCTGCTCGTCACCCAGGCGGCGTTCACGATCCCTTCGTTCTCGCTCTTCCTGCTCAGCTCGAGCGGCCACGCGATGTACTGGGAGGTCCTGATCGCAGCGGCCGCAACGGGCACCATCAACGCCTTCGACGTGCCGGCCCGCCAGTCCTTCGTGGTCGAGATGGTGGGCAAGCAGGACCTGATGAACGCGATCGCGCTCAACTCTTCTGTGTTCAACGGCGCCGCCGTCGTGGGGCCGTCGGTGGCGGGCGTGATCATCGGCGCGGTCGGCGTGCCAGTTTGCTTCCTCGCCAACTCCGTGAGCTACCTGGCCGCGGTGGGCGCGCTGCTCTTGATGCGCAACCTGCCCGCCATCGTGCGCGAGCAGCACGACCAGAGGTGGCGCCAGCGACTCGCGGAAGGAGCCTCGTACGTAGTGCGCGAGCCGGTCGTGGGCCTGCTGCTTATCGACGTCGCGGTCTTCTCGCTGTTTGCGATGAACCGCTTGACGCTCATCCCATTGTTCGCCGACCAGGTGCTCCACGCAGGCGCATCAGGATTTGGGTTCCTGATGGCGTCGATGGGACTCGGCGCACTGGTGGGAGCCTTGACCCTTGCATTCTTCCCTGGACTCGGCGCGAACCCGGCTCGCCAGTTCTGGCTTGGGCTTCTCTGGGTTGCCGCCCTGCTCGTCTTCTCATTTTCGCGAGTCTTTCTTCTGTCCTCGGCAGCGCTGTTCGTGGCCGGCTACAGCCAGATCTCGTTCGTCGCCACCGCGAACAGCCGCATCCAGACGCTCACTCCCGACGGGCTGCGCGGGCGCGTGATGGGGCTCTACGCGCAGGCGCTCATCGGGGTCGGGCCGCTGGGCGCGATGCAGGCCGGCGCGCTGGCGACGCTGCTCGGCGCGCCGTGGGCGATGGCGATCGGAGCGACTGTCGCGGGGGCTGTGGTCGTGGCGACGCGGCTGCTCCGCCCGACGGTCTTTCAGCGACCCGCTCTACCCGAACCTGACCTCTAGCACCGCCGCCACGATCAGCGCGGGCACCAGCCAGCGCAGGGCGCGCACGTAGTCCGCGCCCGCGGCCAGCACGCGCGCCGTCCAGCCGCCGGATGCCTCCATGTGGATGGTCGCCGCGCCGATCTGGAGTGCGAGTCCGCCGGCGATGATGGCCACCGGGATCTCGACCAGGCCGTTGGGCACGATGCCGGTAAGCGCAATCGACCACGAAGACTGCGAAGCGGCGAAACCCAGGAGAAAACCCGGCAGGAATGTGAGCAGGAATCCGCTCAGGCCCGCAGTGATGAGAGCGAGCGGCGCCACCAGCAGGATGGCCAGCAGGTTGTGGCTGATGATCGCGAGCGCCTGGTCGAGCTGCGACCCACCGCCGGCCGCGGCGATCAGCGTGGACAGCGCGGGCCTGACGACCGGCGCAGGGATCGCGCCGGTGATGCCCGCGACATAACCTGCGGCCGCTCCTGCGGGAAGCCCTACCGCGGCAACGAGCAGCGCGGTGCGGCGCCACCACAACAGCCGCAGGATGCCTGGCCGGCGCTGGAAGCTCGCGCGGAGCGCGTTGGCGGCGCGCTGCAGCGGCCTGTGGAGCCCCGAGTCGCGCGCCAGCAGCGCCTCGCGCGAGAAGCCGTTGAGACCCATGCGGAGGAGGATCGCGGCGAGCGCGAGCATCAGCCCGGCGAATCCCCACAGAAATTCAGTCCGTCCGAGCAGGATGAGCGCCGCCTCCGTCTGCAGCGCCACGGACATCGGCAGGATGATGAAAGAGGCCATCACGTTGGCCGCGCGCATGGTGCGCGCGTTGAGGCTGATGATCACCGCCCCCGCGACCATGGCCGCGACCTGGCAGATGGTCGAGAGGGCGAGCGCGATCAGCACGTCGAGCGGGAAGTAGCCAAGGCCGGGAAAGACGGCGAGGCAGTAGACCGCAAGCCCGCCGTAACAGAGCGTGAGCGAGATCGCCAGGACCGCCGCGACCTTGCCGGCGTAGATCTCGGCCTCCTTCAACGGCGTTGAGATGAGCACCTCCAGAGTGGTGCGTTCGCGCTCGCCGACGAACGACTCGAGCGCGAGCACAAGCGAGAAGCTCGCGGGGATGAAGACCACGAAGAACGCTCCCACTACCGAGAGCCGGTTGACCACTGAAGTGCCACCGCCGTACAGCGCCAGTCCTCTCACCCCGATCGCGCAGGCGAGCGGGATCGCGATGGTCAGCCCGACCATGGCCAGGATGAGGCGCAGCTCGCTGATCGCATCGCGCAGGTCGCGCGCGGCTACCAGCTGAGCCTTACGCCGATCGAGATTCAGCCAGCTCATGTTGGTGGTTGCCCGAGTGATTGGAAATGACCGCGAGGTAGATGTCCTGGAGAGTCGGCAGCTCGCGCATCTCGCTCCTCACTGGCAGTCCAGAGCGGGCACGCAGGGAGGACATGTTCCCGATGGCCAGCGCGCGTCCGGCGGACATGATGCCGATCGCCGCGTCGCCACCGTCCGATGCGCCGAGGTGCTCGGCCTCCTCCATGTTGTGAGTGCAGATCACGAGCGCGCAGCCGTGCGCCTGCAGGTCTTTGAGGTAGGCCCACGCACGGCGTGCGCTGTCGGGATCGAGGGCTGAGGTCGGTTCATCCGCCAGCACCAGCCGCGGGCGATGCAGCGTTGCGCGGATCAGGGCGACCT
>VBFW01000127.1 GCA_005880525.1 Chloroflexota bacterium
ATCTGCTCATTCGACTCGTTCCACGCTCGCAGCTCGTCGAGGATCTCCCGCATGTTCGCGAACCTACTTATACGCGGGGCGGCGACCAAGCCCGGCCAGCAGCCGGCCCAGGTCGTCGAGGGCCTGCACGTTGTGAGCGGCCAGGAAGTCATCGCAGTACGGCAGCGCTGCCGCCATGCCGCGCGTCAGCGGCTCGTAGCCCTCGCTGCCGATGAGCGGGTTCAGCCAGATGAGGCGGTGCGAGGAGCGGCGCAGATGGCCGAGCTCGGCCGCCAGCTGAGCGGGGTCGCCACGATCCCAGCCGTCGCTGATGATGATCACGACCGCTCCATGTCCGAGCACGCGGCGCGCCCACTTGCGATTGAAGTCGCCGAGCGCGGTGCCGATGCGCGTGCCACCGCTGAAGTCGTGCACACCCTTGGTGACCGAGTCGAGCACCTTGTCGACGTCGCGCTGGCGCAGCAGGCGCGTGATGCGCGTGAGGCGCGTCGAGAAGACGAACGCCTCGAGGTCCTCGCGGCGCGCCACCGCGTACGCAAAGATCATCAGCAACCGCGAGTACCGCTCCATCGAGCCGCTGACGTCGCAGATGAGGACAAGCGGCCGGCGCCGCATCGAGGGGCGCCGCCGGAACAGCCTCATAAGCTCGCCGCTCGACCGGATCGCGTGCCTCGCCGAGCGGCGGAGGTCGATCCGACCCGCCCGCGCCGGGCGCATGCGGCGAGTGCGCCGCTCGGCCACGCGCCAAGCCGCCTGCTCGAGCAGCCTGCGGACCTGCTCCGTCTCCGACCACGTCATCTCGTCGAAGTCCTTGTGCCGCAAAAGCTCTTCGGCGCTGTATCCGCTCGAGCTGACGGGAACCTCGCGCGGGTTCTGCTCGCGGTTCATCTGCGACGTGTTGAGTCCAAGCACCGACGACCATGCCTTGGCGCGCTCGGGCGACATAGGCAGCGGCCGGCTGCGACCCGGGATCACGCCCGCAGTGACGCGTGGGTCAGGCGGCGCCCAGAAGATGTCGAACGCGGCCTCGAAGGTCGGGATGTCTTCCTTGCGGCTCACGAACACGGTGCGCAGCGCGCTGCGGAAGTCCACCTCGCGCTTCATGTCGATGTGGACCAGCGCGCGCGTGGCGTCGGTCAGCCGGCGCGGCCCCGCCTCCAGGCCCGCGTCGTGCAGCAGCCTGGCGAAGGCGCCGAGCCGCGGCAGCAGGTCCGGCCGGAGCGAGGCCTCCTGCTCAGGCACGCTTTGCCTGCTCGACCAGGGCAGGCACCTTCTCGCGCACTCGCTCCAGGTCTTCCTGGTACTTGAGCGCGGCGCCGAGCGTGGCGTCGACGAGCGAGGTATCGATCGAGCGCGCGCCCAGCGCGGCAAGCGCCCGGGCCCAGTCCAGCGTCTCGGCCACCCCAGGCACCTTGTACAGGTCCATCCCGCGCAGACCCTGCACCAGCGCCGCCACCTCTCGCGCCAACCCGTCGGCAGCTTCCGGTGCACGGGCGCGCACGATCTCGACCTCTTTCTCGAGATTCGGGTAGTCGATCCAGTGGTACAGGCAGCGCCGCTTCAGCGCGTCGTGCACTTCGCGGGTGCGGTTCGACGTGATGACCACGAACGGCGGCTTCTTCGCCTTGATGGTCCCGATCTCGGGAATCGAGACCTGGAAGTCCGACAGCAGCTCGAGCAGGAACGCCTCGAACTCCTCGTCCGACCTGTCGATCTCGTCGATCAGCAGGACAGGCGGCGTCTCATCCTCGTTGTCGATCGCGTCCAGCAGCGGCCGCCGCAGCAGGAACTCCTGACTGAAGATCTCGCGTTCCGCGAGCCGGCGATCCTCGCTCTCGTTGAGCAGCCGGATGTGCAAGAGCTGGCGCGGGTAGTTCCATTCATAGACCGCGTGCGCGAGGTCGATGCCTTCGTAGCACTGCAGGCGGATCAGCCGCGCGCCGAGCACGTCGGCCATGACCTTGGCCGCTTCGGTCTTGCCGACCCCGGCCTCGCCCTCGATGAACAGGGGCTTTTCGAGCTTCAGGGCGAGGTAGATGGAGGTCGCCAGCGCCCGGTCGCCGATGTACCGCCGCTCACGCAGACGAGCCTCGACGTCGTCGATGGTTGCCGGGGCGGCCGTGCTCACCTGCAACAGACTACCGCCCGCCAACGCCGAGCTAGTCGTATGCCGGGTTGTCGGCGGTCGCGCCGTACTTGTAGTCGCCTGCGTAGTTCGTCCAGGCCGACGTCTGGATGCTGCAGCTGACTGTGAACTTCTGGCCGTGTGGACGGTCGGGCTGGATCGTCGCCTTGCAGCTGCCGAGCGAGCTCTGGTCGCTCGCCGTCAGGACAAATGTGACGGTCGACGGCGCCGCCGCGCCATTGAGGCCTCCGGTGTTCTCGACATCCGCGGAAAGGACGCACGGGTCACCGCACGATCCGGCGCTGGCCTCCTGCTGATGGACCGCGTCCACCTGGTAGCGCGGCGGCCAGGTGGTGGGGTCATCGAAATCGAAGACGTTGTTCGGCGCCGCAAGCGCGAAGTCCTTGCCGTAGCTCGTGAACTTCATGTCGACCTTCGAGATGCCCTGCACCGTCTTGCCGTTGGCCGACCGCAGGCGGACCAACCGGTAAGGCGAGTCCTCGGTGATGTTCAGGATGAAGTCGCTCAGCGTGAGCTCGGCAGTGTTCTGGCCGTCGACGACGACGTCGTCGGTTCGCTTGGTGGCGATGGTGGTGAGGAAGTTCGCCTTCACTTTGTTGGCGTCGGTGATCGCGCTGGTATCGACCGGCTGCGCGTCCTTGGACGTGTACCAACGGTCGCCCACGACCTTCGCGAGCTGCCGAGCCTCGGTCTGGTCCGTGATCTGGCTTTGCAGGTAGCCAGAGCCTTTCAGATAGATCTTGCCGTCGATCTGCAGCACTTCGTAGCTCAGCGTCGCCTGGGTCACATGGACGTCCTCGGTCGCGGGCGCCACGTACATCGTGTCGAAGTCGTACCTGGTCGTGTCCTGCGTGAAAGCGCCCTTCGCCTCGACGCTCTTGGCTTTGGCGAGGTTGTCCGCGGCGCCGTTCTCCAGCTGCGACGTCGAGGGGTGTCCGAGCCCAAACGGCAGGCCGCAGGCGGCAATGACCAGCGCCGTCGCGCTGGTCAGCAGCAGCTTCCGCATCGGACCCAGGCTACTGAGCCTGCTCGATCGCCCTCCGGGTCAGGACCCGGGCCAGGTGCTTCTTGTACTCGGGGCTGGCCCGCAGGTCGCCCGCGGGGTTGAGGCCGTCGGACGCATGCTGCGCCGCCTCTTCGGGCTTCGCGCCCTTGCCAAGCGCATCCTCGACAGCCTTCGCACGCACCGGCGTCGGACCCACGTTGGTCAGCCCGATGCGCCAGTGGCCGTCCATCTTCTGAGCCGCGGCCCCGACGATCGCCCAGTCGAAGAGCCGGCGGCGGAACTTGATGTACTTGTGCGGGCCGTTCGCCACAGGGAACACGATCTCAGTGACGATCTCGTTCGCCTCCAGCGGCGTCGTGAACAGGTCCTTGAAGAAATCCTTGGCCGGGATCGTTCGCCGGTTGGTGACGATTTCGGCGTCGAGAATCAGGGCGATGGTCGGATAGTCGCCCGCCGCGTCGGCGTGCGCGACGACGCCGCCGATGGTG
>VBFW01000128.1 GCA_005880525.1 Chloroflexota bacterium
CGAGCGCGCACAACTCGTTTGTGCGTGATGGCAGCTTCGTCTTCGCCGGCGCCGACAAATGGACCCTGAACCGGCCCGCTCTCTACGTGCTTGGCGTCTACGTATCGGTTGACGGTGTCGTCGTCGACAGCTTCTACGACACGTTCGGATTGCGACGCATCCAGGTCGACCCAACAGCCCCTCGGCTGCTGCTGAACGGCGACCCTATCGCCTTCACCGGCGCGGCGATCCACAACGAGCAGGTCACGCCTCCTGTGAACGGAGCGCCCCGGGGCGGCACGCCGCTGTCTGCGCCGCAGCAACTGGGCATCGTCCGGCAGGCCCAGGCGGTCAACGTCGACCTGCTGCGGACCAACCACGTGCCCGCGAACCCGTTCCTGCTGATGCTCGCCGACCGGCTGGGTCTGGCGGTCTGGGAGGAGATACCGCTCAACCACTTCACGCCGGAGACGTTCTCGCTTGTGATGCAGCGCGGCCTCCCCCAGCAGATGCTGGCCGAGATGGCGCTGCGGGACTTCAACCGGCCTTCGGTGATGTTTCACGGCTTCGCCAACGAGTCGACGGGCGTCGATGAGCGAACTAGCGCGATGACGACTCTGCGCGACCTCGACCGGCGCATCGACGGCACGCGCCTTACTGGCCAGGCGATGTACGGATCCGATCCGACCGACCCGACCAGCGCGCCGCTGGACGTCGCCGGCTACACCTTTTATTACGGCATCTTCTACGGAGGGCCGGCCCCGGAACCCGGCACGTCCAACGCGCTCGCGCTCGCGCACAAGACCTACCCGCACAAGCCGGTGATGGTCCTGGAGTTCGGCGACTGGCTGCCGTTCGGAGGCAGCGAAGATGCGCAGCGCCAGGTGTTTCGCAAGACCTACCCCGCGTTTGCTTCCAACCTCGACATCTTTCCGGCGGGCTACGTCGGCTCCGCTGTGTGGTGGTCGCTGCAGGACTACTGGACTGACGTGCCTGGGATCGTGGTCGAGCGCTTCGGCCTGTTTCGCCCTGATGGCGGCATGCGGGCGGTAGGCGTCGATGCCCAGACGTCATTCGGCAGGGTGACCACGCCTGTCGCCGCGCAGCCAAGGGTCGTCTCGGGCGGCCAGGCGGTGGCGGTGCCGGTGCCCGAGCCAAGCCACTTTGCGACCCACCTCGCTTTCGTCCTCGTGTTCCCGTGCGTGCTGGTCGGCCTGCTCGTGGCCGGCATGCTCGCCCTCCGGCGATTCCGGCGGCCCCGACTGAGGCATGCGACATGACGGAGCAGCGCCTGCGTATCCGCTCGGTCCCACTCATGCCCGCGATCGTCACTGGAGCGTGGTCGGGTTTCGTGCCCAGCCTGTTCATCGGCGGCGCGGCCGGCGCGATCGCGTCGTTCGCTGCCGGCGCCGCCCTCGAGTGGATGCGCGAGCTGAGCTTCACGACCGGCATCCAGGAGCAGCTGCTGCCCTTCGGCGACCGGATCGGCGACCTGCAGACCGTGCAGGACGACTGGTTCATCGTCATCCCGCTGGCCGCCGTGGCGCTTGGTTTGGTCGGCGCGCTGATCGGCGCGCTCACCGGGGCGCTCGTAGCCGCCACCTACGGCAGCCTGCTGGGAAGCGTCGAGGTCGTGGTGGAGGAGGCCACCGGCGCCGAGCGCACGGAGCCCATGAAGCGAGTGCGGCGGCGGCGGGCGCGCAGGAGCACCGACAGCGCCGCCTGAGGGAATACGCGATCGTTTGGCGAGCTTTCGACTCTTGCAATGGAAACTCGAGAAACGATCACCGAAGCGCTCACCCGCGGCCACCTGGTCGACATCACCACGAAAGGGCGCCGGACCGGCGCGAAGCGGCGGCTGGAGATTGCGTTCCACAACATCGACGGACGGATCTACATCAGCGGCATGCCATCACCCAAGCGGCGCAACTGGCTTTCCAACCTGGACGCGGATCCGCACCTCACCTTCCACCTCAAGGGTCATGTGAAGGCCGACCTGCCCGCGACCGCGCGGATCATCGAGGAAGTAGATGAGCGTCGCGAGCTTCTGCCTCACGTCGCTCGCGCGTGGCGGCGCAATGACCTTGACCGGATGGTCGAGCAGAGCCCGCTGATCGAGGTGCTTTTCGACTCGAGCGAGAACTAGACCGGGCGTAACATCAATCAGTTCCCCCCTGCTCACTTGTGGAG
>VBFW01000129.1 GCA_005880525.1 Chloroflexota bacterium
AAGTAGTCGAGCAAGGCCTTCCTGACGCCCGGAGTCAGATCGAGCGAGTCGACGGCGGCGGTCATGTGGCCGAGCCACGCGTCCCGCTCTCGCCGTCCGATGGCGAATGGCTGGTGGCGCAGGCGCAGTCTTGGGTGGCCTCGCTGCTGCGAGTAGGTGCTGGGCCCGCCCCAGTACTGGATGAGGAAGAGGGTCAGGCGCTCGGTGGCGCCGGAGAGGTCCTCTTCGGGGTATACCGCGCGGAGGACCGGGTCTGTGGCGACCCGCGCGTAGAAACGTCCGACCAGCTCGAGGAAGGCCGGCTCGCCTCCGGCGGCCTCGAAAACGTTCGCCGTCGGCGCTTGCGCCAGGACGTCATCGCCCACTCAACAACATTGTGTCGCTAACGCGACGCTCGACGCCCGGGGCGGGGGTACAGTAGCCGCGCCCCGGAGTTATTTGATTCGTGCGACCAGGAGAAGTTGGGCGTGGACAAGGCTTTGGACCGTTCGAAGTCGACCCGTAGGGACCTGCTCAAGCTGGCGGGGGCGGCAGCGATCGGCGCCGCCGGAGCGTCAGCGCTCGGTGCGACGAAAGTACGCGCAGCCGGAAGCGGCGCCACCATCGGCGCGTTTTTCAATCCGCTGCATATCGCCAGCGGGCACCTGGCGCCCCATGCGGAGGTCGTGATAGGGCCGTTTCCGTACCCGGGCTCCACGGTCTTCACGTCCGCGAACTACATAGGCATCGTCGGCAACTTGACAGCGAAGAACTGGAAAGGCGCCGGCTGGATGTCGGTCAGGTCCACAGACTTCCCATTCGATCCTCCTCACCAGGGCATCAACCTCAACTTCAGCGGCCCGCCGCGGGCGTGGTCGAACTGGTTCATCTGTCAGTTCGGGTTCACCTTTGAGCCGGCGCCGGACATCGTCAGCAACGGCCAGTTCATCATCCGCAACGGCCCGTCGCCCGCCGACTATGTGGTGGACCTTCACGGCTTCATGACGGGAGACCAGTAGCCGCAACCGGGACCGCAAACCTGCCGCCGGCCGAGGTTGGAGCCGGCGACAGGAATCGAACCCGTAACCTGCTGTTTACAAAACAGCTGCTCTGCCGTTGAGCTACGCCGGCCCGAAAGAGAATTGTGCCGCGCCACCGCGACGCGGCGTCGGCGCCCAATTTCGTCGGTCCACTTGATCCGTGTCGATAACCAGCTACAACGGCTCGGATGACACATGGGGCGGGACAGAAGCCCCATTGCCGAAGGTCAGGTGGCGATCAATCCTGTACTCGGCCCGCTCCGCTTTGACGGGTGCCGAGAAGAGGCGCCGCTTTCCCGCCGGAGCCCAGCGGGCCGCCATGTTCAGCTGCGGTTACAACAGTGACTTGATGTCGCCGTTGGCAGCCGAGGCCGCGTTGGCGAGATAGCCCAGGCCGTAAATCTCCTCCAGGCTCCGGAGCAGCCCGAAGTGGTTTCCGAAGGCGGTGAAATGCCCGCGGCCCGCCAGGCCGGCGGAAATGACAATGGTCGCGATCTGGTCGCCGCCCGACTCACCCTCATCCCATGTCAGGACGACGGTTCCACCCTGCTTGTACCAGCTCGAAGCGAAAACCAGGGCGAGCTGAGTCTTGAGCCAGTTGTCAGCCGTGGCGTAAGTCCCGTTGTGCATGTCGTTGTTGAGGTTGGGCACTACGTACATGAATGGCGGCGCGGTGCCATTTGCAAGGTCGCTGGCAAACTGGGGGAACGGGACATCCCTGTTGCATTGCGCCGAGTTGTTGCGGATTGACGTGAAGTACACGAACGGGTTGTGGTTCACATCGTAGTTGCCAGGGCTGTAGGTGTCAGTGAGGTCGCATGCTTTGGGCATGTCCTCCATGTACGCCTTCCAGGCGATGCCTTTCGCGGCGAGCTGGTCAACGACCGTCGGCCCGGCGTACGTCTTGTCTTGAGGGGTCAGGTCCGCCGGATTGTCCCAGATGGATCCTGACACCATTGCCAGGTAATTGGGTTCGCTCGGGTGGCTCACACCCCACCAGTTGGTGAGCAACACGTATTGCGACGCAAGGCTGTTGACGTACGGCAGCGACGAGTTGCCGATGATCGCGTTGTAGCTGTTGTTCTCTTCGACTATGACCATGATGTGTGGCGCGCCGGAGGGAGGCGGGCTCTGGGCCGGCGTCGGTGACGGCGGAGGCGCATTTGATGGACTCGCCGCTGGGCCTGACGAAGGTGAGGGCGATCGTGATGCTGAAGTTGCAGGCGATGCCGACGGCGAGTGGGCCGCCAACGGTGGGCGGGCCGACGGCGAATGTGAGCCGGAAGGCGTACTTGACGGAGTGCGACGAGGTGAGGCAGAGCCGATGGACGAAGCGTCAGCACTGGGTGACGTAGTGGTCGCAACCGCGCCCTGCGTGTGATCGCGTGATCTCGCCACATAGGCGATCCCGGCCGTGGCAACGATCAATGCGACAAGTGCAATCACTGCGGCGTCCATGAGTCGGGCCCGGTGCTTGGGCGCTGGTTCCTCAGGCATTCGACGGATGGTAGCTTGCTGGGGAGCCTGACGACCAGCTCGATTTCGACCAGCTGTCGGTCTGCACCTTGTCGTCGGTGGTCAGGGTGAGGCTGAGGAATTTCGCTCAGAGCGAGCCGCTGCTCGGTACAACCGCCGGCGGAGGGAAGCTCGCGATCACCATTCGCGGCACGCTGAGCGACCTTGGCACTCGAGCCGCCCCGTTACGCGCGGAGTTCGGCGGGCGTTGGCGATCCAAAGAGGAGGTCGCCATAACGATGCCGTCAGCAATCCGTCAGACCCTCATCACCACCGCCACAGCCACCGTCTGCGCGCTCGTCGTCGCCCTGGCGGTCGTCGCGGCCGCCCGGCCGGTGATCCTTCAGACGCCGCTCACCAACGTGGCCGCGAACACGTCGTACTTCAACCCCGGAGTCATCACGAGCGGTGACGCGACGGTCAGCAAGCGCCCGGATATCGCCTACATCAACGTCGGTGTCGAAGCCCAGGCCTCGAGCGCGAGCCAGGCCCAGAAGGATCTCGCCACGCTCGCGAACAAGCTCATCGCCAAGGCCAAGAGCCTCGGCATCCCTGACAAGGAGATCAACACGAGCGGCTACTCGGTCGGGCCGATCTACTCGAACGACGGCAGGAACATCACCGGCTACCAGGCCGGCCTATCGCTCAACCTCAAGTGGCACAACGTCGACAACGTCGGCACCGCGCTCGACGGGCTCGTCCAGCAGGGCGGGGCCACGCGCATCAGTGTCAGCTTCGGGCTCAACGACCCCAAGGCCGCGCAGGCGGAAGCCCGCTCGCAGGCCATCGCCGACGCGAAGTCGCGCGCGACCGCCA
>VBFW01000130.1 GCA_005880525.1 Chloroflexota bacterium
CCCGACCTGGATCTTCGCCTGGCCGCTTGCGACATCGCCCTGACGCAGGGCGGCCTCAGCACGACGATGGAGCTGACTGCTGCCCGCCGGCCCTTCATCTTCTTTCCGCTGCGCGATCACTGCGAGCAGAACTTCCACGTCCGGCATCGGCTTGAGCAGTACCGCGCGGGCCGCTGCATGGATTTCGACGAAGCCACGCCTGACGGTTTGGCTGCTGCTGTCGAGTCGCTGCTGTCAAAGCCTGTTGACTACGCCGAGGTCGAGACCGGGACCGCGACCCGCGCAGCGCAGATGATCGCGGAGCTCATCTAGCCGGAACGACTACTCTCTGACTAGCCGATGCAAACGCTGACCCCTGGCTCGATTCTCGGCCACGCAGTGCGAAGGCGCGAGGATCCTCGCCTCGTGACGGGCACCGGCAACTACGTCGACGACACGCAGCCCGAAGGCTGCCTCCACATCGCCTTTGTACGCTCGACCCTCGCGCACGCCACGATCCGTTCGTTGGACGTCGAGGCGGCCGCGGCCGCGCCGGGCGTGGTGGCGGTGTTGACCGCCGCCGACCTGGGCCTGCCGGATCGCGTCGGCTTTCCAATGGTGGCCGCCACCCTTGCGCGGCCGCCGCTCGCGACCGGGCGCGTTCGCTTCGTGGGCGAGGCGGTGGCCCTGGTCATTGCCGAGAGCCCGGGCCAGGCCGAAGATGCCGCCCAGCTGGTCGGCCTCGACCTCGAGCCGCTGCCCGTCGTGGTCGATCCGGAGGTCGCCCGCCGCGCTGATTCACAGATGCTCTTCCCGGAGCACGGCTCCAACATCGCCGGCCATTTCGACTCCACTCGCGAGGATGACGTCCTGGCCGGCGCCGACGTCAAGATTCGCGGCCGATTCGTCAATCAACGGCTGGCGCCAGTGCCGATGGAGCCTGAAGCGATCCTGGTCGTGCCTGAAGGAGGGCGTCTCCTGGTCCGGGCGACCAGCCAGGTCCCGTTCGGGCTGCGGGCGGAGATGGCCTCATCGCTCGGCTTGTCGCCCGCTGACATCCGCGTGGTCGTCGGCGACATGGGCGGCGGGTTCGGCGCGAAGGCCGGCGCGCGAGCCGAGCTCATCGTCGTGGCCGCAGCGGCCCGAAAGCTCGGCCGGCCGGTGAAGTGGATCGAGACCCGCTCCGAGAACATGGTCGCGATGACGCATGGCCGCGGGCAGATGCAGAACGTCGAGCTGGGGGCCACCCGCGATGGCAAGCTCGTGGGCTTTCACGCGCGGGTCCTGGCCGACGTCGGCGCGTACCCCGGAATCGCGATGCTGCTGCCGATGCTCACCGGGCAGATGTCATCGGGCGTGTACGCCATCCCGGCAATCGATTACGAGGCGTATTGCGTGGTCACCAACACGACGCCGCTTGGCGCTTATCGCGGCGCTGGGCGGCCCGAGGCTGCCGCAATGGTCGAGCGGGCGATGGACATGCTGGCGGCCGAGCTTGAGATGGACCCGGCCGAATTGCGGCGCCGCAACCTCATCGCGCGCGATCGCTTCCCCTACACCACCGCCGGCGGGGCCACATACGACTCCGGTGACTACGAGAAGGCGCTCGACAAGGTGCTCGAGGTGTCGTCGTATCGAGAGCTGCGCGCGGAGCAGGCAAAGCGACGCAAGAGCGGAGACCGCCACCAGCTGGGCATCGGCCTGTCGATCTATGTCGAGGTCACAGCGATGGGTATCGGCCCTGAATGGGGTGCGGTTCACATCGAGACTGACGGAACAGCAACCGTGCGATGCGGTACCACTTCCTTCGGTCAGGGCCACGAGACCTCGCTTGCCCAGATCGCGGCCGAAGAGCTGGGCATGCCGATGGAGGCGGTGCGCGTCATTCATTCCGATACCGACGCCATCGAGCGGGGCACCGGCACGGTGGGCTCCCGCTCGATGCAGCACGGCGGCTCGGCCGTTCACCAGGCCGCGCAGCAGGTGCGTCACAAAGCACGCGACCTCGCGTCGCACCTGCTGGAGGCCGACCCGGCGGACATCGTCTTTGTCAGAGGCACGGTCGGCGTGGCAGGCGTCCCCGACCGATCGATCTCGTGGGCGTCACTGGTCGCAGCCGCAGGCGAACGCAAGAACCTGCCCGACGGAATGGAGCCGGGCCTCGCCGCCGAGTCCGATTTCTCAGGTGATGGCAGCTTCCCGTTCGGTGCCCATTGCGCCGTGGTCGAGGTCGACCTGGAGACGGGCGACGCGCGCACGGTCCGCTTCTTCGCCGTCGACGACTGCGGTCGCATCATCAACCCACTGCTCGCCGAGGGTCAGGTGCACGGCGGCATCGCCCAGGGCATCGGACAGGCGATGTTCGAGGAGGTCGTGTTCGATGCTGAGGGCACGCCGCGCACGGGCTCGCTCCTCGACTATCAGATTCCGAGCATCGGAGAGATTCCGCAGGTCGTGACAGCCACCACCGAGACGCCCAGCCCGAACAATCCGCTCGGAGCCAAGGGCATCGGAGAGTCGGGAACGATCGGCTCCACCCCCGCGATCCAGAACGCGGTAGTCGACGCGCTGTCACACCTGGGTGTCAGGCACATCGACATGCCCCTCACCCCGGAGCGGGTGTGGAACGCCCTCGCGGCGGCTCGGCCTAAGAGCTAGCTTCCGCCGCCCTCCGCGACCTGGTGCATCCAGGTAGCGGCGAGGAGCTGACTGATGCCCCGTTAAGTGGGGCTTATGACGAGTACGCCGGACTAGAGTTGCACCGTGCCCGAAGGTGGGTCCGGCCCTCCCGCCGACCCTGAAGGCGACGATGGCGCGCGCCTGGCAGCGATTGCGGCGGCGTCCGACGCATTCATCGACGCAGTTCCTGACGTCGAGGCGCTTCTCGCTATCGTCGCCGAGCAGATTTCGCGTACCACCGGGGACTTCTGCTCGGTGGTCCTGCTCTCGCCAGACGGCACCACCATCGAGCCCGTCGCGGCCTACCATCCCGATCCTGAGCTGGTGCGGGACGCGAGCAGCCTGCTTGGCACCACCATAGAGCTCGAAGCCTCCGGGCCCTGGAAAACGGTGCTCGGAGAACGCCGAACCCTGGTCATCGAAATCGACCCCGATCATCTTCCTGAGAACATCGCCCCGCACCAGGCGCGCCACATTCAGAAGTGGCGGATGCGTCAGGCGGCCATGATTCCGATGGTCGCCCAGGACAGAGTGGTCGGCGGACTCAATCTCAATCGACTGGAAGGAAGTACCCCGCTCGGCAAAGCGGACATCGAGCTCCTCGAGGGTCTTGCGACCCGCGCAGCCCGGGCAATCGCCACCGCGCAGCAGATGCGAGACCAGAAGCTGACCGCGAGCGAGCTGGAGAAAAAGGTTGCCGAACGTACGAGAGAGCTGACGGCCGCCAATCAGTTCCTGGACTCGGTCATCGAGAACATCCCCAACATGATTTTCGTCAAGGACGCCAAAGACCTTCGATTCGTGCGCTTCAACGCCGCTGGAGAGGAGCTGCTCGGCT
>VBFW01000131.1 GCA_005880525.1 Chloroflexota bacterium
GAGCTCGGTGACGTGCGGCGGCTCGATGCCTGCCTCCTTCAGCAGCCCACGGTCGGCGAATGCGTTCGACGTCGGTCCGGCGTATCGCACCTCGCCGTGCGAGAGCACCACAGTGGTCGCGCAGGCCTCGCCGACGAAGTCCATGTCGTGGGTCACCACCAGCACGGCCTTGCCCTCTGCACCCAGCCGCGTGACCATCTCGCGCAGCCGCTGCCGCGAGGGATAGTCCTGGCCCAGGGTTGGCTCGTCGAGCACCACGACACTGGGTTCGCCGGCCAGCGCGGAGGCCATGGCGACCCACTTGCGTTCCGACAGGCCGAGGTCGTGGGGATGCACTTCTTCACGGCCCTCCAGGCCGCAGGCCTTGATGGCGGCCGCGACTCCGCGCTCCACGTCAGCCGCCGGCTTCTTGAGCACGCGCGGGCCGAACGTCACCTCGGCCTTCACGGTGCGCTCGAAGAGCTGATCGTCTGGGTTCTGGAATGTGTAGCCGACCGTCTTCGCCATCGCGGCCACGGTCATCTTCGACACGTCGAGCCCGGCCACTTTGATGTCGCCGGACTTCGGCCGGAGGAGGCCGATGAGCAGCTTGGTGAGCGTCGTCTTGCCCGCGCCGTTCTCGCCCACCAGGGCGGTGACGCCGGATTGGAGGGCCAGAGTCAGTCCAGGTTCGGGGTAAACGTCGACGCCGCCCGGGTAGCTGAAGAGGACCTTCTCCAGGCTGATGTCAGGCAATCGGT
>VBFW01000132.1 GCA_005880525.1 Chloroflexota bacterium
CGCCAGCAGGCCGGCAAGCGCCAGTCGCTGCAGCTGACCGCCGCTCAGGTCGAGCGGATGCCGCGCGGCCAGCGCGCTGATGCCGACGAGACGCATTGCCTCCTCGACACGCTCTTCGATCTCCGCCTGGGCCACCCCGTGGCACTCAGGCCCGAAGGCGACCTCTTCGTCGATGCGCTCGCGGGCGCCGGAGATCTGGGTGAACGGGTTCTGGAACAGAAGGCCGACGTCGGTCGAGCGCTCGATCACCTTGATCGCTCTCGATTCGGTTCCGAGCACGGTGACCTTGCCGCGCAGCGTGCCGCCGAAGAAATGCGGCGCGAGACCCATTGCGAGCAGGCACAGAGTCGACTTGCCGGCATTGGTGGGGCCTGTGATCCCCACCCACTCCCCTGCTCCGATCCGCAGGTTGATGTCGCTGACGGCCTCGCGCGGTGCCTCCTGGTACGCATAACCGACGTCTTCGAAGACGACTGCCGGCTCGTTCATCTCCATCCCACGAAGCGAGCGACGATGGCTGCGGGCACCGCTAGCGCGAGCGCCCATCGCGTGATGCGCTGGATGGCATTGTCCGCGAACTCATAGCGGTTGGTCCGTTTAACCGGCAGGCCGAACCCACGCACCTCGAGCGCCATCGCGCGCTCCTGGGTCGCTACCAGCGACGAAAGCACGAGTGGAAGCATCAGCGGGATGTAGGCGCGCGCGCGTTTCGGCAGCGAGCCTCCGGTCTCGAGCCCACGCGAACGCTGAGCATCCTGTATGCGAACGGCCATGTCGAGCGTCTGAGGAATGATCTGAAGAGCTGACTGCACGACATAGCCCATCGCCGGCGAAAGGCCTCGCTGCATCAGCGCCTCGGTGATGTCGGCCGGTCGGGTTGTGAAGCTGAAAAGGAACGTTGCCACCACCAGGCATGTGATTCGAAGCGACGCAATCGCGGCGATGTACAGCCCCTCGGTGTAGTAGACGACTGGACCGATCGCGAACAGAACCGTGTGGTTGGCCGGGTTGGCGAAGCCCTGCACTGCCAGCAGCAGAACAGTGATCGGCAGCGAAAGAGCGAGCGCAACGGCTATCAACCGTCGCAGGACCCCGGCGACGATCACCAGGATCAGCAGGATCAGCGCGATGCCGAGGATCCAGTACAGCGATGGCGCGATGAACGCGAGCGCGATCGCGCTGAGCATCAGGACGCCCTTGGTCAGGGGATGGGCGCGGTGGAGGAGGCTTGCGCCTTCCTGATAGAGGCTCAGGCCTCCTGCCACATCGCCTCGGAGCTACACGGACGGAGCCGGCGCGGGTGCCTTCTCGTCGCCCGTCCGCCGCCACACCGAGAACAGCGCGCGGTAGCGGTTGGGCAGGCCGAAGAAGATGACGATGGCGACCACGACAGTGATCAGCTTGTCAGGGATGTCGCCCGAGGCCTCATCTATGTAGGACGCGAGCCACGTCGGCCAGCCGCCTTTCACCATGCCGGCGTACAGCGAGTCTCCGAACGGTAGGCCGCTCTGGCCGCCGTAGAGGCCCATGTTGAGCGGCGTGGATCCGATCGAGGCGACCAGCACGATGAGGATGTACAGCGCCACACGACCCGGCCACGTCTTGTGCCAGCCGTAGTAACCGGCGATGCCGGCGGCGATGCCGATGGCCACCGATATCACCGAATATGGTGCCGCGATGGGGTCCACCGTGCCCGAGCTGATGAAGTTCGTGATGAGACCCGCGAGACCGCCGACCCAGGGTCCGGCGAGGAGGCCGCCCAGCACGGTTCCGATCGAGTCCAGGAACAGCGGCAACTTGAGGGTGCTTGCGACCGCGTGGCCCGCCCAGTCGATCGCGATACAGACAGGGATGAGGACGATGGCGAGGGTGTTCATCCTCACCTTGAACGCGTTGAGAATGCCCAAGGCCGACCCCTCCTAAAACCTACTTACGGCAGCGTGCACATTCCTAGACCTGATGCCGCACGTTGTCAACTACGCGGCAAGGCTCAGAATCGGCGGGGGGGGCACTGTCGCGGTGCTGGGCAGCATCAACATTGACCTGGTGGAGCGGGTACGGGAGCTGCCGAGGCCCGGGGAAACGGTGCTCGGCGACCGGCTGCAGACCATCCAGGGCGGCAAGGGCGGCAACCAGGCGGTGGCCGCGGCTCGGCTGGGCGGTTCGGTGCGAATGATCGGCCGCGTCGGCGCCGATTCGTTCGGGCCGTCCCTGATCTCGGGCTTGAGTGACGACGGAATCGACACCTCCGGCGTCGTGGTGGACGAGTCGGAACCGAGCGGCGCTGCTCTGATCGTGGTCGATGCCTCTGGCGAAAACGTGATCGCAGTGGCGCCGGGGGCCAACTCAAGGGTGGGTACTGATGACCTGGCGCGACTGCGTGCGGGCCTCGGCGCCGGCGATGTCGTGGTGATGCAGCTGGAGATTCCTCTGGACACGGTGTTGGCCGCGATCGATGTCGCGCATTCAGCCGGCGCGCGCGTGGTCCTGAACGCAGCGCCCAGTGGCGTGCTAGCCGCTCGGGCCATGCCTCATGTCGACGTGCTGATCGTCAACGAGG
>VBFW01000050.1 GCA_005880525.1 Chloroflexota bacterium
CCTGGGATCACAAAGATGAAGAAGCGCGGGTACAGGTAGTACGGCTCGATGACGAGCCACAGCGCCGCCGCGGTGGCGATCACGAGCGCGAGCGCAACCCACACGAACCGCTCTCGACGCAGCGCCCACAGGCCGAGGCCGGCGGCGCTCAGCCACAGACCGATCGCCAGCAGCGAACGGGCGCCGAGCAGGTAAAAGAGGAGGTCGCTCGGGAACCCGTTGGTGAACTGCTTCGGAAGGAAGCCGTGCTGAGTGGCGTCGATCCACAGGATGTAGCCGTTGGCGGCGATGGCGATGACCGCGGCAAGGGCCCACGCGGGCGCTAGCCGGGGCAGATCGCCCCACGAGCGGCGCGTCACGATCCACAGCACGTGGGCGACCAGCACGAGACCCGCGTATGCGTGGGCGGCGATGGCGAGGCCGAGTAGAAGGCCGTACAGGACCAGCCGCCACCGCGTCCATTTGCCGAAGAAGACGATCGTGGCGAGCAGTCCGAACAGAGTCGCGACACTGTAGCCACGCAGGTCGCGGCTGTTCTCCACGAACATCGGGTTGGTGGCGACGTAGAGCCCCGCGCTGACGCCGGCCGCGACCCCGAAGCGCTCGACCAGCACCATCGCGGTCACACCGGCTGTGGCGCCGGCCGCGATCGCGGGAAGCAGTCGATAGACCACCTCGCTTCGCGTTCCGGTCAGCGAGTAGATCAGGTGGCTCCACAGCGACACCAGCACGTGATCGTTGCCCGCGATCTGCGCCAGCGGGATGGTCGGCTGTTGCGAATGGATCGCAAACGCGTCGAGCAGGTTCGGCGTGGCGATGAAGTTCGCGAACGTCACGGCGGAGTCGTAGCCGAACACGCGGCCCGAGCCGATCAGGTAGGCAGCCGCTGCGGCCGCGCCTAGCGCGACCCCGATCAGCTTCGGTCTCAGGCTGGGCGGGCGGTCACGTCTTCGACTTCCGGCACGTCCTCCGGCTCGACGTCCTCGCCGGTGTAGGCGGCGGCCTGCATGCGGAACAGGCGCGCGTAGCGACCGTTCAGCCGCATCAGCTCCTGATGCGTGCCCTCCTCCACCAGCCGGCCGTGCTCGAGGAACACAATCCGGTCGGCGCGCCGGACAGTCGAGAAGCGGTGCGAGATGTACACCGCGGTGCGGCCGTGGGTCAGCGAGCGCAGTCGCTCGAACAGGTCGTATTCGGCCTGCGCGTCGAGCGCCGACGTCGGCTCGTCGAGAAGCAGGATGCGCGCGTTCTCGCGCATGAACGCCCGCGCCAGCGCGACCTTCTGCCACTCACCACCGGACAGGTTGACGCCGGCGTCGAACCATTTGCCAAGGGCTGTGTCGTAGCCGGCGGGAAGTCCGGAGATGAGCTCGTCCGAACCGGCCTGCTTGCTCGCGCTGATCACCGCGTCACGGTCGGTCAGCTCCTGCACGCTGCCCAGTCCGATGTTCTCAGCCGCGGTCGCCTGGTAGTCGACGTAGTCCTGGAACATCGCGCCGATATGCGCGCGGAGCTCATCGGGCTCGAAGTCGCGGATGTCGATGCGATCGATGAGGATTCGGCCTTCGGTGGGGTCGTAGAGCCGGCAGATGAGCTTGAACAGAGTGGTCTTGCCGGCGCCGTTGCGGCCGACTACCGCCAGCGTCTCGCCCGGTGTGATCGTGAACGACAGGTCGCTCAGCGCCTGGCTCTCGGAGCCGGGGTACGCGAAGCTGACGTTCTCGAACGTGATCTCGCCGTGCAGCGGCTGCGGCACCGCGGCGGGCGCCTTCTTGACCGTCATGACCGGCTGCCTGTTCATCAACTCAGTGAGGTTGTTCAGGTAAAGGTTGTGCTCGTACATCCCGGTGAAGCCGCCGAGGATGCTCTGGATCGAGTTCTGCACCTGCGTCGCGGCCTGCGCGTACGCGACGAGCGCGCCAATTGTCAGGTGGCCGGCGATGGCCTGCACCGCGATGTAGAGGTACGTGAACGAGGCGACGATCGTGCTCACGTTGCCGAGTGCGAAACCGGTCATGTACCGCCGCACGAGCTGCGAGCGCTGCGTGTCGTAGAAGACCTTCGCAATCAGCCGGTAGCGGTCGATGAAATAGTGGCCGAGACCGAACAGCTTCACCTCCTTGGCGAAGGTATCGGTGGTGACCAGCGAGACGAGATAGGTCATGCGCCGCAGCAGACGCGAGCCCCAGCGCGCGATGTTGTAGCCGCGCCATCCGTATCGAGTGTCGACGATGAACGCGGGGATGGGCGACACCAGCGCGAGTAGGGCGAGTATGGGACTGACGGCGACCAGCACCGCGACCATGGTTACGAACGTCAGCATCGTCTGGAAAAGCCCGAACGCCGTGGCGATCATCAGCACCGGCCGGTTGATGGAGTCGTTCTGCGCCCGGCGCAGCAGGTCGTACGAGGCGGCGTCCTCGTAGAACGGCAGGTCCAGCGACGCCGCCTTCTCCATGACCATGAGCTGGATGCGCATCGACACCGAGTTCTGCAACAGCTGCTGGCTGATGTTTCGCAGGGTGTTCAGCAGCGCGCTCACGGCGAATATCACGAACTGCAGGATCGCGAGGAAAACGATCATTCCGAGCACCGAAAACGTCAGGTGCGGGAGCCACGGGACACCCAGGCTCGAAAGGACGAGGCGGTCGGCAAGGTGGTTCTGATGAACGTCGATGCCTTCCTTGACCGCGTTGGTCAGCATCAGCGTGAGGCCCACCGAGGCTGTCGGAACGAGGCCGGCGAGCGCGGTCGTGGCGAAAAGCCCGATGGTCGTCGGCCGGCTGGCCTCCCACACAAGACGCAGGACCTGCGGAAGCGCTGCCGTGGTTCCGGTCACGGCCTGCTTGAAGGTCTCCCAGCGGCCGCGCAGGTCTTTCGGACCCTCGGGCTGCTGCGGCGGCTCCAGGGTCGGGTCGCCGGTGAGGCCGCTGTTGGCAGGGCCGCTCTCAGGCTTGCGCCGGCGTCCTCCCCACCCGCCCCACCAGATCACGGGCCCGTGCGTGCCCGGAGGCATCATTCCCATCGGATTCAGGACTTTACCACGGCGTTCGAGAGCATCTCTTGCAATGTAATTGTGTAATCACTAGTATCGATGGCATGGATGAAAAAGAGTTCGGTTCGATCAAAGGTTGGTTTGCCGGAAGGCTCCCGGACGGTTGGTTCTCGGGAGTGGAGATAACGGTCGAGGACGACCAGATCGTGGTCGTCGGGGCGCTGCCGGAGAAGGACCTCCCCGCCACCAACAGCCCCGAGGAGAAGGAGGGCGCGGCCGCGGGCCGCATCGCCCGGTTCCGCGAGGAGACCCGCGGGCAGCGCATCGGCATCGCGCAAGAGGCCGAGGAGCGCTTTCACAAGTACGTCACGTGGGGCACGAAGCTCGGGGGAGTGACCAAGCGCTTCAACCCCGGCGGTGGCGGCGGCGGGCGCTCGGGAGGGAATCGCGTGATGATCGGCCGTTGGTGGAGGCGCCGCCACGGTCACGGCGCGACATCGCCGGCACAGC
>VBFW01000051.1 GCA_005880525.1 Chloroflexota bacterium
GCTTCCTGAACGGCGATCGAAATGTAACGCCGGTCTTGTTCAGATGGCGGTGAACCGCGACGGACGTAGGTTCTGTATACGCCCAGGCAAGCGGCGATCTCGCGGACAGCCTCCCGCAGCTCACGGCGAGTGCGATCGCGGTGGCGCCGGTTGACATCGCAGATGTCGACCAGCAGGTTGGTCAGGCGTTCGAAGTCTGGCGCCAGCTCGGTGGTTATGATCTCGTGCTTGCACGTTCGAACCACCTCGGAGAAAAGCTGCGACTCGCCGGTAAACGCGTGATAGAGAGCGGTCAACGATCCTTCGTTGGCAGAGTCGACGAATAGGCCGTCGACATACGCGATGAAGTCATAGCCGGTCGTCCCTTGCACCGGAAAGGTGTCCGGCACCTCTTCATCTGCGGCCAGGATGTCTTCGACCACCATGTACGTGTCCGGAGCTGCCGAGCGCAACCGTCCCAGGTAGGCGACTGGATCTCTCAAGCCGTCGACGTGATCGATGCGGAGGCCGGCCAGGCTGTCGTCTGCGACCAGGCGGAGGATCACGCCATGGCTGTCGTCGAAGACTTGTTGGTCCTCGACGCGCAAGCCAACGAGGCTGTCAATGGTGAAGAAGCGCCGGTAGTTGAGTTGCTCTTGCGCGCTGCGCCAGTAGGCAAGACGATAGTGCTGGCGCTCGAGGACGGCGTCGAGCGTGTCGAAGTCTCGGTTCACCGAGTCCAGTTCGAGACCTTGGAGGCTCTCAGGCGAGACCGGAAACACGAGATCGTGGTAGCGGACCACTGTCTCGGAGCCTTGCCTTTCAAGTGTCAAAGCACCATTTTCGAGCTCTCGGCCGTAACGATCTCGCAGCACGCCGAGCAGCACCTTGCCCTTCATGGCCGAGATCGGAGATGCCCAGTCGACGTCGAAGTAGTTCACGTACCGGCTCGACGGGCCGTTCCGCAGCAGGTCCCACCACCAAGGGTTCTCGCGTCCGGCGGTGGCCATGTGGTTGGGCACGATGTCCACCACCAGCTGCAGCCCGTGCTCGTTCAGTGCAGTGATGAGCCGCCGGAACGCGACCTCACCTCCGAGATCGTCATTGACGCGCGTCGGGTCGACAACGTCGTACCCGTGACTGCTGCCATGCGTGGCTTGAAGGATTGGCGAGCAGTAAACGCGCGTCACTCCGAGGGAGGCGAGATAGCCGGCGCAGGCGGCCGCGTCGTCAAACGTAAACTGTTTCGAGAGTTGAAGCCGGTAAGTGGAAGCGATCTGCACCCGAAAGCTTCCCACAAGCGACCGACCCTGGCATTTGCGGCAACCCTGTACACGATCGACAAGTCGACGATTTTGCGTCTGCCTGAGAAAGCGAGCGCGAAACTGCCGTCGCGCGGGCAGGTGGCGGTACAGGGAACGATCAATGGCCATCCGTT
Source organism: Chloroflexota bacterium (assembly GCA_005880525.1). Classification (GTDB taxonomy): domain Bacteria; phylum Chloroflexota; class Dormibacteria; order Dormibacterales; family Dormibacteraceae; genus CF-118. Next base: position 1,418 of record VBFW01000051.1, read on the forward strand.
CCAGACGGTGCTGGAACCAGACGGCAATTCAGGCCACTGGATGAGGATTGACGGAAGGCTTCGACAAACGGCCGCTTTGAGCGCGGGTGCCGTCGCGGCGCTCGAAATCGAGCCACTCAAAGACTGGCCGGAGCCGAAGGTGCCACAGGACCTCGAGACAGCTCTGGCAGCTGCCCCTCAGAAAATTCAAAACCTGTGGAAGGACATCACGCCGATGGCGCGGTGGGAATGGGTTCGCTGGGTCAGTGCAACCCGAGACCCTGATACGCGTCGCCGGCGGGTCGAGGTGAGCGTCTCGAAAATGAGGAGCGGGAAGCGGCGGCCCTGCTGTTTCAACCTTGCCGCGTGCACCGCCCCAGACCTGTCAAAGAACGGCAGGCTTATTGAGTAGGTCGAGAAAAAGAAAATGACCCAACAAACTGGGTTGCTCCCGAGTTCCGCCCGAGTCCTTTCTCCTTGCGGAGTCGAGCCTCGGTCGTCCCTCAGTCGCTTCTCAGCCCGTTGGGCCGCAGCGAACGTTAAGGGCTCATAGCGCCACGGTCAATGAGAATTTGCGCGCGATAGGCAAGCGAGCTTCCGTAGCCAGTACCTCCCTCCCTCCCCGCGTGCGGGGAGGTCAGGTGGGGACGTCGACTAATCGATGAGTTTCAGGAGAATGAGGGGTCTTTAGGAGCATGAACACGAACACCGGCAAGTACGCAGACGTCAACGGCATCAACCTCTACTACGAAATCCACGGCACCGGCCGGCCGATCGTCGCCCTTCACGGCGGACTGGGGTCTGGCGAGATGTTCGCGCAGGTCATGCCTCAGCTCACCGCGCACCACCAGGTCATCGCCGTGGACCTTCAGGGACACGGCCGCACCGCGGACATCGATCGGCCGATGGACGTGCGACTCATGGCCGACGACATCGCCGCGCTCATCGATCACCTGGGGCTCGCCAAGCCCGACGTCGTCGGCTACTCGCTGGGGGGTGGAGTCGCGCTCCACCTTGCCGTCAGGTACCCGGACAAGGTCGAGAGGCTTGTCATCGTGTCAGCCAACGTGCGGCGCGACGCGATCCCGGCGGAGATGCTCGCTCAGCAGGGCCAGGTGACGGGAGCCGCGGCCGAGTTCATGAAAGACACCCCCATGTACGAGCTGTACCACCGGGTCGCGCCGCGGCCTGAGGACTTTCCAAAGCTGCTCGACAAGATCGGCGCGTCCATGGCCAAGGACTTCGACTTCAGCGACGACGTGCGCGGCCTGAAGATGCCGACGCTGATCATGGCCGCGGACGCCGACATGGCGCCGCCAAGCCACTACGTCGAGGTGTTCAAGCTCCTCGATGGCGGCCTGCGCGATGGCGGCTGGATGGGCGAGGGGCGGCCCAAGGGCGGTCACGCGCTGGCGATCCTGCCCGGGCTGACGCACTACAACATCGTCTACTCGCCGCTGTTCGCCGAGACCACGCTGGCCTTTCTCGACAAGGACCGCGACTGACAGGAGCGCCTTACTTCGGCTACTGATTCAATAGGAGTCTCCACCGGTCCTTTGCAAAGGAGCTCTCCCATGCCGAAGGTCACCATGGTCGGGGCAGGAAGCGCCGTTTTCGCGCGCCAGATCATCACCGACGTCCTCGCGGTCGACGGTCTCGACAGCGGCACTTTCGCCCTTGTCGACATCGACGCCAAGCGCCTCGAGCTCGCGAGAGCCATCGCTCAGAAGCTGGTTCAGCTGTCGGGCAAGAAGTGGAAGGTCGAGGCGTCGACCGATCGCAATGAGGTGCTGCCAGGCACCGAGTACGTGGTGAACTCGATCGAGGTCGCCGGCCTGCAGAACGTCCGCGCCGACTACGACATCCCGATGAAATACGGAGTCGATCAGTGCATCGGCGACACCATCGGTCCCGGCGGGATCTTCAAGGCGCTGCGCACGGGCCCGGCCTGGCTCGACATCGTGGCGGACACCGAGCGCCTGGCGCCGAAGGCGATGATCCTCAACTACACCAACCCGATGTCGATCCTGACGCTGGCCGCGGCGCGGTCGACGTCCCTGCCGGTGGTGGGCCTGTGCCACAGCGTCCAGGGCACGTCGCGGCAGCTTGCTGAGTACCTGAGCATTCCCTACGACGAGCTGGAGTGGAGCTGCGCCGGCATCAACCACAACGCCTGGTTCACGAAGCTGGAGCACCGGGGCGTGGACCAGTACCCGCGCCTGCGCGAATTGGCCGCGAACAACTTGCGCGTGTACGAGCGTGACCCGGTCCGCTTCGAGGT
>VBFW01000052.1 GCA_005880525.1 Chloroflexota bacterium
ATCCGCCACGAGCCGAACTTACACTCTCGGAAGATGAGCAGCCTGGAGGTGCCCGAGCGCTACAACGTCGCGGCCGACCTGCTGCAGCGCAACCTGAAGGCCGGCCGGGGCAAGAAGGTCGCCATCCACCACGCCGGCGGCGAGGTCACGTACGACGAGCTGCACCGCCTGGCGGCGGGAGCGGGCCGAGCGCTGCTCGACCACGGCGTCCGGCGCGAGGAGCGAGTCCTCATCGCCGCCTTTGACTCGCCGGGCTGGGTGGCAGCGTTCCTCGGCGCGGGTCTCATCGGCGCGGTGCCGGTGCCGGTCAACCCGCTGCTGCAGCGGTCCGAGGACTACGACCACTTCATCGAGGATTCGCTCGCGCGCGTGATCGTGGTCGATGGCAACACCGACGAGAAGCTCAAGGCGGCCGCGGACAGGGCGCAGGCCAGGCCGCGCATCGTCCGCACCGATCACCTCCAGCCGAGCGAAGAGCTGAAGGCTGCGGCGACGCGCCGCGACGACATGGCATTCTGGCTCTACAGCTCCGGCTCGACCGGCAAGCCGAAGGCGGTCGTGCACCTGCAGCACGACATCCCATACACATGCGTCACCTACGCGGAGCAGGTGCTGGGGATCAAGGAGTCCGACACCACGTTCTCGACCACCGGACTCTTCCACGCGTACGGCTTCGGCAACAACCTGACGTTTCCGTACTGGTTCGGCGCATCGACGGTGCTTCATGCGGGTCGCAGCACGCCGCAGACCGTGCTCGACACCATCGAGAAGCGCAGGCCGACCCTGTTCTTCTCCGCGCCGACCCTCTACAACGCCATCCTCAACTTCGAAGGCTCGAAGCAGCGCGACCTGTCGTCGATCCGCCACTGCGTGGCGGCGGCCGAGTCGCTGCCGGCCGAGGTGTGGAAGCGCTGGAAGGAGGCCTACGGCCTGACCATCATCGACGGGGTCGGCTCGACCGAGATGCTGCACATCTACTGCTCGAACCGCGTCGACGACGTGCGGCCCGGTTCGAGCGGCAAGCCGGTGCCCGGCTACGAGCTCAAGATCCTCGACCCCGACGGCAAGCCGGTGCCGGCGGGAGAGGCGGGCGACCTCTACGTCAAGGGCGACAGCGCGCTCGCGCTGTACTGGGCCCAGCACGAGAAGTCGAAGCGCAGCATCCTCGGTGACTGGTTCTTCAGCGGGGACCGCTACCGCGTCGACGCCGACGGCTATTACTGGTATGAAGGCCGATCCGACGACATGATCAAGGTGAGTGGCCTGTGGGTCTCACCGGTGGAGATCGAATCCGCTCTGCTTGAGCACAAAGCGGTGGCCGAAAGCGCAGTAGTTGGTGTCAGCGTCGAGGGATTCACTCGGATCAAGGCCTTTGTGATCGCGAAAAGTGATGCGGTCACGGGTGATGCGCTGGCGTCGGAATTGCAAGAGCACTGCAAGACACGCCTGCAGCGCTTCCAGTACCCGCACCTGATCGAGTTCGTGCCCGAGCTGCCGAAGACGGTGACCGGCAAGATCCAGCGCTACAAGCTGCGTGAGGCTGCGCCGGAGAAGACCCCTGCCTAAGCACATCGCCGTCGTGCCCTGCGATGGCGCCGGCAAGGAGGTCGTCCCGGAGGCGGTAAAGGTGTTGCGCGGGGTTGGCGCTGACCTCGAGTTCGAGGACTTCGACATCGACGCTGACTCCTACCTGCGCACCGGAGTCGCCATCCCTGATGCCACCTGGAAGGACCTCCAGGCCGCCGACTCGATCCTGTTCGGCGCGGTCGGCGACCCAAGGGTGCCCGACCCGAAATATCTCCATGGCGTGCTGCTGCGGCTGCGCTTCGAGCTCGACCTGTACGTCAACCTGCGTCCCGCCAAGCTCTACGACGATCGCCTCTCACCCCTCCGGCGCGAGGACCGCAGAAAGGTCGACCTCGTGGTCGTGCGTGAGAACACAGAAGGTGCCTATGTCGGCATGGGCGGGCGCTTCAAGCAGGGCACCCCTGACGAGATCGCGACGCAGGAGGACATCAACACCTACGCCGGCGTCACCCGCATCGTCGAGTACGCGTTCGAGCTGGCGAAACGCGAGGTCGTGATGGTGGACAAGTCCAACGCGATGACCTACGCGGGCGGTTTATGGCAGGAGCGCTGGAAGGCGATCGCGAAGGCTCATCCGAACCTCAAGACGCGCCATCTCTTCGTGGACGCGGCGGCCATGCAGCTGGTGAAGGACCCGAGCCAGTTCGAGGTCATCGTCACCGGGAATCTCTTCGGGGACATCCTCAGCGACCTCACGGCCGAGCTGGTCGGCGGGATGGGCATCGCACCCTCGGCCAACCTCAACCCCAAGACCGGTCGTGGCCTCTTCGAACCCGTGCACGGCACCGCACCCGACATCGCGGGCAAGGGCGTCGTCAACCCGATCGGGGCGATTCTAAGCGCCGGTATGATGATCCGACACCTGGGTCATAGAGAAATGGCAGACGCGATCGAGGGTGCGGTCGAATCGGCCATTCGCGCGGGCGACTGCACCCGCGACCTTGGCGGCAGCCTGTCCACCTCGCAAGCAGGCGACGCCGTGGTGAAGAGGCTGAAGGACTAGAGACAGATGGGCATGACGATGACCGAGAAGATCCTGGCCCGAGGGGCCGGGCGCGAGAGCGTCAAGCCCGGTGACCTGGTGCTGGCCAAGGTCGACTTCGCGATGGGGCACGACCTCACCATCCCGCCGGCCGGAAGGATCATGCGGGAGCAGATGGGCGCCGAGAAGATCTGGGACCCGGACCGCGTGGCCGTTACGCAGGACCACTTCCAGCCGGCGAAGGACGCGGCCAGCGCCACCCTCGGGCGGCTGACGCGCGAGTTCTCACACGAGATGGGAATCAAGTGGTACTTCGAGGTGGGGCAGGGCGGCATCTGCCATACCGTGCTGCCAGAGCACGGGCTGGTGCTACCTGGTGAGCTGGTCGTAGGCGCCGACTCGCACAGCTGTACCTATGGGGCCCTCAACAACTTCGCGACCGGAATCGGCTCGACCGACCTCGCGTGCGTGCTGGCGCTGGGCGAGCTGTGGTTCCGCGTTCCGGAGACGCTGAAGTTCGTCTATCACAACCGCTTGAAGGAGTGGGTCGAGGCGAAGGACCTCATCCTTTATGTGATCGGCCAGATCGGCGTGGACGGAGCCCGTTCCAAAGCGATGGAGCACGTGGGCGAGGCGCTGAAGCACATCGACATGGAGGCGCGGCTGACGATCACCAACATGGCGATCGAGGCCGGCGCCAAGAACGGGATCCTCGAGTTCGACGAGGTGACCAAGAAGTATCTCGATGGTCGCGCCAAGCGCGCCTACACGCCGGTGACCTCAGACCCCGACGCCGTCTACGAGAAAGTCTTCGAGTTCGATGTCGAGAAGGTCGAGCTTGGTGTCGCCAAGCCGATGTCGCCCGACAACTACGCGCCGCTTTCCGAGGTCGCGGGCACCCGGCTCGACCATCATCGGCACATTCCTCGCCGCCGGCGCTGCGTGGACGACCGCCACCTGCGGCGCGTGCCTGGGCGGGCACATGGGAGTGCTCGGTGACGGCGAGGTGTGCCTGAGCACCACCAATCGCAATTTCCCCGGCCGCATGGGGCACCCGAAGGCGCAGGTGTACCTCTCCAATCCGGCGGTCGCGGCCGCGAGCGCGGTGACGGGCGTGATCACTCACCCGAGCGAGGTCCTCAAGCACCTGCCGGCCGAGGTCGCATGAGCCCGGGTTCCGGTTTTGCGCGCAATCACACGTTATTCGTGCCGAATTCCCTGCTTTCGTGCGCAAAAGCAGGTTTGGTGCCATGACGTTCCCCAAGGTCCTGCGCGGCAAGGCCTGGAAGTTCGGCGCCAACATCGACACCGACCAGATCATCCCGGCCAAGTACGCCATCTACTCGCTCGACGAGAAAGAGCTCGGCAAGCACGCGATGGAGGGCGTGCCGGGTCGCGAGACCTGGGCGTCGCAGGTGACGGCCGGAGACATCCTGGTCGCCGACTCGAACTTCGGCTGCGGCTCGTCGCGCGAGATCGCGCCGGTCGCGATCCGCGGCGCGGGCATATCGCTGGTGATCGCGGACTCCTACGCGCGCATCTTCTTCCGCAACGCGATCAACATGGGCTATCCCATCCTGCAATCGCCGCAGGCGGCTGAAGCCGTGCAGGAAGGCGACGAGCTCGAGGTCGACCTCGAGGAAGGCATCATCCGCAACTTCACACGCGGCGACGAGTATCGCTGCGAGGCATTTCCAGCGTTCATGAACGAGCTCCTGCGCATGGGCGGGCTCGTGCCGTGGGTGCGCAAGCGTCTGGCGGAGCGGCGCAAGACCGCGAAAGCAGCGTCGTAAGTTGGACGGCTCTAAACCTGTCGACCTGAGCTCGCGCGCATGCTCTCGGACATCGGCGTCCACATCATGGACGTCGGATTCCCCTACGTCTCCGAAGGCGAGCGCGAAACGCTGCGGCTCGTGCTCGAAGGCCGCAAGCGCGGCGAGCTAAGGGCCGACCTCGAGGTCGTCTGCATGATGCGCAGCACCAAGGGCGACATCGACGCGACGATGCAGGTGATCGATTCGCTCGGCCACAAGCGCGACGAGGTGACCTACTTCGTCTTCACGTCGGCCTCCGACCTGCACGTGAAGTACAAGCTCGGCAAGACACTGCTGCACCGCGAGGGAATCCCCGAGTCTGAATGGCTCGAGCTGCCCGTCTCTCACTACCGGGCGGCGAACCTCCGGATGATGTGCGACGCGATCGCCTATGCGCGCTCGCAGGGCGCGACCTCGATCGAGTTCGGCGGGGAGGACGGCAGCCGCGCCGACGTGGACTACATCGCGGAGATCCACCGTGAGGGCTTGAAGGCCGGAGGGACGAGGCCTTCGACCCCCGACACCGTCGGCTGCTACTCGCCTTACGCGGTGCGCGAGTACATCCCGAAGATCAAGGCGGCCGCGCCCGACGCGCCGCTCGTCGTCCACTTCCACAACGACCTGGGCATCGGCGCGTGGAACACGGTGACCGCGCTGGGCTCGGGCGCCGAGGTGTTCACGACCAGCGTCAACGGAATCGGCGAGCGCACCGGCAACGCGCCGATGCACCAGGTGCTGCTGCAGCTGCGCTACCTGTTCGGCATCGAGATCCCGAATTTCAAATACGAGAAGCTGCGCGACCTCGCACGTCACCTGGAGCGCGTCAGCGGCATTCCGGTGCAGCCGACCGAACCCGGCATCGGGCTCAACGTCTTCTCACACGAGTCAGGCATCCACACCGCGGGCATGCTCATCCATCCGGCGATCTACCAGTTCATCCCGCCCGCCGACATGGGGGCGAAGGTCGAGTACGTCTACGGCAAGCACTCGGGCGCGGTGGTCGTCGAGCACGCGCTGCGCGGCGCGGGCATCACGCCCGAGCCGAAGCTGGTCGCACGCGTCCTCGAAGAGGTGAAGCGAATCCGCGAAGAGCGCGCGGAGCGCGCTGACTTCTCGGAGTTCCACCGCAATTACTACGAGCACCTCGGGCACCTGGGCCTGACCGCGGCGGAGGTTGTCGACATCGCCCGAGCCATCTCGGCGGACTCGAAGGCCAAGGGCTGATGGCGACCACCACGGCGAAAGACACGGCCACGAAAGAGGAATACCTCCAGCTTCATCGCTGGATGTGCATGGCCAAGGCGCTGGACGACCGCATGCACATGCTGGTGAAGCAGGGCCGCGCCCCCTTCGTCGGCTCGAGCCGCGGCCATGAGGGGATCCAGGTCGCGTCCACCGCGGCGCTCGGACCGGACGACTGGCTCGTGCCTCACTACCGCGGGCTGGCCAACGCGGTAGTGCGCGGGCTGACGATGCAGGAATGGATGCTGGCCGTCTTTGCCAAGGCCGGCGACCCGCTGTCGGCGGGTCGCAACATCCCTGGCGGGTGCTACAGCTACCACCGGCTGAAGATCGCGCCGGTGTCGCAGGTTGTGGCGAGCTGGGTCCCCAAGGCGGCGGGCATCGCCTACGCGGCCAAGCTGCGCGGCGAGGGCAGCGTGACGCTCTGCACGTTCGGCGATGGCGCCACCAGCCAGGGCGCTTTCCACGAGGGCGTGAACTTTGCCGCGGTGCACAAGCTGCCGGTCGTCTTCGTCTGCGAGAACAACGGCTACGCGATCTCGGTGCCACTCCGTTTGCAGATGCAGAACCCGAACGTCGCCGAGCGAGCCGCCGGCTACGGCATCGCCGGCGTGACCGTGGACGGCACCGATGTGCCGGCGTCCTACGCAGTTTGCCGGGAGGCGGTCGGCCGCGCCCGCCGAGGCGAGGGGCCGACGCTCATCGACGCCAAGATCTGGCGGCTCAACTCGCACACCTCCGAGGACAACCAGGTGAAATACCGCGGGGCGGAGGAGGTTGCCGAGGCCGCCAACCACGACCCGATCGCGCGCTTCAACGGCTGGCTCACCGATCGGGGCTGGCTTACCGCCGAGGAAGCTGCCGAGGTGCAGAAGCGGTACGACCTGGAGGCTTCGGAAGCCGCTGATTGGGCGGAGCAGCAACCCGACCCGTCTCCAGACGACGCCCTGAAAAACGTTTTTGCCTGATCAGAGGGCCGGTCTTTCAAAATAGACTGACCGTCCCAGTGGAACCCGACGACCCCGCCAAGACCCCGTCCGACGCCGAGACCAGCCAGATGCCGGCTGTGGCGCCGGCCAGATCCGGGCCCGAGCCTGTGGTCTGGCCGGAAGACCCATGGGTTGCGGACGGCCGGGCGGCGGACGATCCAAGCCTCGAGAGCGGACCCGGTGTGACCTCGCCGGTCGTCCCCGCGTGGCAGGAGCGCATGGCCGGTGAGCCCTCGGTTCCCAACCACCCAGGCATGAACCCGACCGCCGACGACCCCGCGACGGCGCAATTCCCGACGCGGAGGGCCGGCGAGCCGTCTGAAGAAGCTGTGATGCGATGGAGACGGAGACGGAGGAGGTGGACACGGCGGACGCAACGCTCGAGACGCTTCCGCCAGAGGTCGCTGCGGTCGAGGCATCCGAAGAGGAGAGTGAGGGCCCCTCGGTCGAAGAATCGGTCATCGAGTCAATTGCCGGGGACGAGCCCGCGGCCGCCGGCGGCAACGGAGAGGCCGCCGAGAGGGAGGTCGAGGAGTCGGAAGCCCTCGAGCTGGCCGGCGAGGCGCCCGTCACGGTGGAAGCGGCCGAGGAAACGGCGGCTGCGGTCGAAGGGCCTGAGGAAGCGCCCGCTGAGGTCGACGCGGCCGAACCCGAGCCGATGCCCGAGCCCGAGCCGATGCCGGAGCCTGCGCCGGTGCCCGAGCCCGAGCCGATGCCCGAGGCGGCCCCCGAGCCCGTGACCGAGCCCGAGCCCACGCCTGAGCCAATGAAGGCCGAGGAGCCCGAGCCGCCTGCGCCAGAGGAGACGCCAGTGGAACCCGCCACACCGGCGGCGGGGACGCCGGCATGGGCGGCGCAACCGGCGCAGCCTGCGACGCCAGCCACGCCGGCGACGCCCGCCGCTGCGTCACCGTTCGCGCCCGCAACCCCCGCGATCCCGAGCTGGGCCCCAAACGCACCGCATGCGGCGGCCAAGCCTCAGCCCGATGCCCCGACCCAGTGGCCCGGAATCAACGTGCCCGCGTGGGCTCCGCAGCCGGCTGCGACTCACCCAGGCACCGCGAATCCGATGCCCGGTTCGAACAGCCCGTACGCCGATCTGGCTCGTGCATCTCAGCCTGTGCCCGCCCCTTTGCAAGCCCCCGCGCCGCAGGCGGCTCCCCCGGCACCGGCTCCGGCACCCACTCCCCCCGCGATTCCCGCCACTCCCACAACGGCAACGCCAAAGACCTCGTCGTGGGAGGTGGTGGAGCAGAGGCGCGCGGCCGAGCCGACGCACCAGGGTCCGACCCCCGAGGACAAGTCGTACGCGGAATGGTTTGCCTGGGCGAAGAGGTCAGGCGCCCCGGCCGGCGCATGCCACGCCGCGGCTCAAGGAGCCTTCAGAGCGCTGGCGGCCGGGCATGACATGAACACCGCAGTCCAGTGGGCGACCCTCGCGATGGCGTCACCGCCCGGACTCGTCGGGCAGAGCCGCCAGATTTACTGCGCGTGGTACTCGCTGGGCAACATCGATCTCAAGCTGCCGACGGCTCAGGCGCACGCATTCGCGAACGGCGCAATCCAGGCCCTCGAGGGGGGCACTGACTCGATGGGTGCGCACCAGGCCGGCCTGGCCGCGGCCGGCATCACCGGCGGCTGAGAGCCCGGCCAAGCCCTAAGAAAGCTCTCCCCGGTCCTGGCCTGTGGGGTCGAGCCGGTCAGCGAGCCGGCGCAGGAAGTTGCTCAGCAGTCCCGACCGGGAGTGGCGCGCCCGCATCGCCTCGATGGCGGCCTCGCGCTGTCGCTCTTGCATCATCTGCTTGACCAGGTGAAGGGTCCGATCTGAGTCATGCATCTCTCTAACTCCTACTGGGATTCGAGGCGGTGGAGCGCCTCGTCCACGTCGACCTCGCCGCGGGCCACCTGTTCCATCAGCTCGAGTCGCGACGATGCCGGCGCGACTGGAGCACGCTCGATGCCCATCTTCGCGAGCAGTGAATCGAATCGCGCCCGCGCCGTGGGGTAGCTGACGCCGAGGTGGCGCTCGAGGCCCTTCATGTTTCCGCGCGATGCGAGGAAGACGCGAAGCACCTCACGGTCCTCGTCTGTCAGGCCGCAGAACTCGCAGGTCACGAACGCGCCCGAGAGCTCCGTGGCGCACGACGGACAGGACAGCCGGGTCAGCGCTAGGCGTTCGCTGCATACCGGGCAGTTGAGGGGCGGGCGGCGAGCCGCGGTGGATGACGTCACCCGACGCTGATCCTGACGTTGCCCATCGTGCCTTCGATGTCGAGGGTGGCGGCGCCGGAACCGATGGTCACTTCCTTACCGCCCGATCCGGCGATGGCGTGCTCGCCGCTCTCGTCGTCGATCGCGACCTTGCCCATGGTGGTGCGCGCGGTGATCTTCACGCTGGACTGCTTGTTGAGGCTGAGGCGGATCGAGCCCATCTCGCAGCGCACCTTGCTCGTGCCGGAGTCGATGCAGCCGCTGGCGGTCACGCTTCCGGCCTGCGCAACCACGTTGATCGGCCCAGCGGCGGGTCTTGAAGTCGAAACCGTTGATCTCGATGCGTCGCCCGGCCATGCCGAATGTGAATGTGTCCTCCTCCTGGAAGGGCACGTGCTCGATCACCATCGTGTTGCCGTCGAGGCGTACCCGGTGGGGGCCTTCGGCGACGGCGGTGGCCACTGTGGGGTCGGCCACGACCTCCGCGCTCCCGAACTGGGAGACAACCTTGACCGAGGCGGCATTTGGCGCCGGCTGCAAGGCCGCAGGTGCCGGTCGCTCACGCGTGGCCGTGCCGGCGGCGTTTTCAGACGCCAGCTCGTCCAACCGGGCGGCGCCCTCCTCGGCGGTGATGGTTCCCGTGCGGACCTGGTTCAGGATTTGACGCCTCTTGTCTTCCATGCCTCAAATTAGAAACCATAACCTATCAATTTGTCAAGTCCAGCCTCCAAATTGGGATTTCTGGCCTCGGCTAAGCTATGTCCGTGGCCAGGATCGGGGTGGTGGCGGACACTCACTGTCCCGAGTTCACCGACCGGCTGCCGGACCGGGTCTTCGAGGTGCTGGCCGGGGTCGATCTCATCCTTCACGCCGGGGACGTCAACGGCCAGACCACGCTGGAGGAGCTCGCCAGGATCGCCCCGGTCGAGGCGGTGCAGGGCGACCACGACGGCGGCATGGCCTCGCTGCCGCCCCATCGAGAGGTGGTGGTGGAGGGCAGGCGGATCGTGGTCGTCCACGGCAATCGGAGCCGCTGGCTAGAAGAACCTGCCACGTTTCTGTGGACGGTCAGCCTGGGCCACTACCAGCCTCATGGCGGGCTTCCGGCGTCGCTACGGCGCCGTTTCCCGGACGCGGACCTGATCGTCCATGGCCACACACATCAACCTCTCATCGACACATCGGGCAGGCCGCTCGTCTTCAACCCGGGCGGGGTGTACCAATGGACGCCGGCGACCACCGCCGCGCGTTTGCGCCAGAACCCCGGATGGTTCGAATGGAGCTGGCTGCAGGTGGCGCGCCACATCCGAAAGTACCCATCACCGACGGTCGGCATCCTCGAGGTGACGAGCACGACCATCGAGCCAGAGATCGTCGCTCTCTAGAGTTAGTCACCTTGTGAAGAAGCCGACCTTCCGCGCGGCCACACTCGACGATGCCTCGCTGGCCGCCGACATCATGACGGCCGCGTTCCCGCGCGAGCCTGAAGATCCGGTCCTGACCCTGGAGCGCTGGCAGCGCGGCCGCGAGGACTTCATCTGGGGACGGTTCTTCGCCGAGGTCGACGGTGTGCCCGTCGGATACGTCGAGTGGGCTCACGGGCCGTGGGAGCAGCTACCCGAGCGGCACTGCTATGTCGACGTGTTCCTCGACCTGACCTATATGAGCAAGACGCTGCTCACAAATATCTGGAAGTGGCTCGAAGACGAGGCCGGCAAGCAGGGCGCATGGACGCTGAACGCATCCGCGGGCGAGGAGGAGACGGAGATGCTCGGCGTCCTCAAGGCTCTCGGCTATGAGCGCGAGCGCCAGGACCGCGTGTGGATCCTGGATCTCCAGGCGCACGGAGCGCGCCTCACCGCCGAAGCCGCGGCAGCCCGCGAGCGTATGGAGGCGGAAGGCATCACTCTCACGACGGTTAGCGAGTGGCACGACCCGGACAGCGTCGCCAAGCTGTTCAAGCTCAGTGAGGACACGCGGCAGGACATCCCGCACTCGACCCCGATCCTTCCCCAGCCGAAGGAATACTTCGTCCACCGCATGAACGCTCCCGACCGGCGACTGGATCGGTGGTGGCTGGCGCTCGACGGCGACCGTCCCGTAGCGATGTCTTTCCTGAGCTTTCCTCCGGTGCGCGGTCACGTGTGGACCGGGTACACCTGCTGCGATCGCGAATATCGAGGGCGCGGCATCGCGCGCGCGGTCAAGCTGCAGACGCTTGCCCAGGCGGTCGAGGTCGGCATCCCGTCGGTGCGGACCGACAACGACTCCGAAAACGCGGCGATGC
>VBFW01000053.1 GCA_005880525.1 Chloroflexota bacterium
GGCCATGGCCCCTGGGATGTTGCCGATGCCTCCGAGCACGGCGGCCGTGAAGGCACGTAGGCCTAGCAGGAATCCCAGCGTGAACTGGATCTGCACGTAGTACAGGCCGAGCATCACGCCCGAGGCGGCTGCCAGCATCGCGCCAAGGACAAAGGCGAGGCGAATCACCTGGTTGACGTTGATACCCATCAGCCGCGCCGCGTCGTGGTCCACGGCCAGCGCGCGCATGGCGGTGCCGAGCGTCGTGCCCTGCACGAAAGCGACCAGGCCACCCATCAACAGCAGGCTCACGGTCACGAGAGCGATCTGTACGTAGGTCACGTGGACAGGTCCGAGGAACATGCCAGTGCTGGGCAGGAGGCTGGGCGGATAGGCCTCGATCGCGGGGCCCCACTTCCACTCGGCGCCGTTCGACAGCACAAGCGACATGCCGAGTGCTGAGATCAGGATCGCCAGCAATGACCGGTTCAGGAGAGGCTTGTACGCGACCTCGAGAATCGCGAGGTTCACGACCGCCGTGCCCAGCATCGGCACGACGAACGCGATGACCAGGGCCGGAAACAGGGGCAGGAACTGAACGCCGTACCCGACCAGCAGCGTCCAGCCCAGGAAGGCGCCGATCATCGACAGGTCGCCCTGGGCGAAGTTGATCAGCCGGATGATCCCGTACACGATCGTGTAGCCGAGCGCGACCAGCGCATAGAACGAGCCCACCGTGAGCCCGATCACCGTGTACTGAAGAAAAGCCCCCATCCCTTGCCCTTCTTTGTTCGCCCGTCGGTGGCTCCGTCGGGCGCGACTCCGGCTTGGTTGGGTATCGTACAGGTGCCTCGGCGACTGCATCTCAGTGTGGGGCGCGCGACGGCAAACCAGGAGAGGGAGCGCGATGCAGCGACTGGACGTTGCGGTGCTTGGAGGAGGTGTGGCCGGACTCACCGCGGCCTACCTGCTGCGTGACCGCGAGCTCGAGGTGTTCGACTCCGCATCCCACGTCGGCGGTCGCACGCGTTCGCTGCAGCAGCCCGACGGCATCTGGCTCAACACAGGGGCCCAGTACGTCTCGACCGATCGCGTCAAGGTCGTCGAGCTGGCGGATGCGGTGGGCGCGCGGCTGATCACCGACGACAACCTCGAGGAGTACTGGCGCGGACTTTACCCGCCGGATCCTGACGAGCGGTCGGAGATCGAGAGCGTCATCGAACGGATCACCTCCGAGCAGATGCATCGCCGCCCGGCGACGCTGCCGGAGCTCGACGATCAACCTTTCGACCACTGGCTCGGCAATGTCTCTCCGTCCACGCATCGCTTCTACGACCGGTGGTGCCAGATCATGAACTCGGGCTCGTCGGTGGAGGTCTCGCTGTACGGCGCCCTATGGCTCTGGGGCGACCAGCGCAGCACGCCATGGATCGACAGGCCGGTGCCGCGCCACGATCGCGGTGACTGCGTGTTCGACGGCGGCACCAACGAGTTCACGAAGGCGCTTGCGCGCGCCAGCGGCGGGCGAGTTTCGCTGCGCACGCGAGCGCGTTCGGTACGAGCGACCGACGGCGGCTACACGATCGACGTCGAAGACGATCGCGGCGGCCGCCAGGTGTGGGCCAGGCACGTCGTGTCGGCGGTTCCCGCACCTGTGGCGGCTGAGGTCGTCGCCGACCTGCCGGGATGGAAGAGGCAGGCGCTCGCCGCGCTTCGCTACGGGCGCTTCATGACCACGAACATCGTGGTCAGCCCGAAGGGCGCGAAGCCGAACAGCTACCCGCTGACCGCCTCGCGATCCGACGTCGTGTACAACCTCGATTCGTTCGTGATCAGGACGCCGGGCGATTTCGACGAGCGTGGCGGTTGCTTCCACAACATCGTCGGCGACCCGACGTCCCGCGTCGTCTGGGACGACCCCGACGACACGATCAAGACGGGCACGCTGCTCGAGCTGTTCCGGCAGAAACCGCAGTACCGCGAGCGAGTGGTGAGGGTCGAGGTCCAGCGCTGGCTGAACGGCATGCCGCTGTACAGCGTCGGGCGCATGAAGACGTACGACCAGCTGGCCGAGCCCGTGGGCGGGATCTTCTTCTGCGGCGACTACACCTGGGCGTCGAACATGGAGGGCGCGGCGCTGAGCGGCGAGAGGGCGGCCGCCCAGGTGCAGCGGGCTTCCGCATGAGCGCACGAGCGGTCGTGAGCAAGAATAGGCCGGTGACGATGCAGCGCCAGGTGCTCCAGCCAGACGGAAAGCTGGTCGCCGGCGCGCAGCCGATGGAGGAGGAGTTCCTCCTCGAGGCGCTGCGCTGGATGATGAAGTCGCGGCTGTACGACCACAGGGTCATCGGCATGCAGAGGCAGGGCCTGTTCGGCGTCTACTCGCCCGGAATGGGCCAGGAGGCGTCGATCGTCGGCTCGGCAATGGCGGTCGACCCGGCGCGCGACTGGATGGTGCCGCAGTACCGCGAGCTGATGGCGAGCGTGCACCATGGGCTGCCCCTCGAGGTCATCTCCTCGCAGTACCTCGGCAAGATCGGCCCGGCCCGCATTCCCGATGGTGTGAAGGTGCTGCCGACGCAGGTGGCGATCGCGGCGCAGCTGCCGCAAGCGACCGGGCTGGCATGGGGTTTGAAGCTTCGAGGCGAGGACTCGGTGGTCATCGCGTACATCGGCGACGGCGGCTCCTCGGAAGGCGACTTCCACGAGGGCCTCAACCTTGCCGGCGTGACCAAGGCGCCGATCGTCTTCTTCCTGTCCAACAACCAGTGGGCCATATCGACATCCCGGCGCGTGCAGACCGCGACGCGCAGCTTCGCGCTGCGCGCGGCCGGGTACGGCTTCGACGGCGTCGAGGTCGATGGCAACGACGTGATGGCGGTGTACGCGGCGACGCGCGCGGCCGTCGACAAGGCGCGCAAGGGCGGCGGACCAGGCCTCGTCGAGGCCACCACCTACCGCATGAGCTTTCACAACACGACCGACAACCCCTCGCGTTACCAGGACCCGAAGGACTACGAGGAGGCGAAGACGCGCGACCCGATCGAGCGCGTGCAGAAGTACCTCGCATCGATCGGGCTGTGGGACGCGAAGAAGGACGAGGCATGGACCGAAGAGCTGCGCGATGAGAACGACCGCGCCTTGAAGCTCGCGGCGGAGGCGCAGCCGCCCAACCCCGATGACGTGTTCGCCAACGTGTACCAGGACCCGCCGCCGCGCGTGGTGCGTCAGCGCTCCGAGCTCGCCGGCGGCCAGAAGGACTAAACGAATGCCGCAGCGCAACGTTGTCGAGGCCATCAACAGCGCGCTCGCTGACGAGATGCAGGCCGACCAGCGCGTCATGGTGCTGGGACTCGACGTCGGCAAGCTGGGCGGCGTCTTCCGCACCACCAGCGGCCTCATCGAGAAGTTCGGCTCCGAGCGAGTCGTGGACACGCCGCTCGCCGAAGCCAGCATCGTCGGCGCTTCGCTCGGCCTCGCGCTCGCGGGCATGGTGCCGGTGGCGGAGATCCAGTTCCTCGGCTTCACCGCACAGGCCTTCCACCAGATCGGGCCGCAGCTCGGCAAGTACCGGCAGCGCTCGCGTGGCCGCTACCACTGCCAGGTCACGATCCGCGCGCCATTCGGTGGCGGCATCCGCAGCCCGGAATTTCACTCCGATGCGGTGGAGGCGCAGTTCGTGCAGTCGCCCGGCATCAAGATCGTCATGCCGTCCAACCCCTACGACGCGAAGGGGCTCTTGATCGAGGCGATCCGCGATCCCGACCCGGTTCTCTTCTGCGAGCCGGACCGCCTGTATCGTGCGGGCAAGGCCGAGGTCCCGGACGGCGCGTACACGGTGCCGTTCGGCAAGGCGTCGCTGGTGCGCGAAGGGGACAACGTCACGCTGGTCGCGTGGAGCGCAGCGGTCGAGCTGTGCCTGCGCGCCGCCGATGCGCTGGCCGCTGACGGAATCTCAGCCGCTGTGCTCGATTTGCGGACGTTGGTGCCGCTGGACGTGGAGACGCTGTGCACGCAGGTCGCC
>VBFW01000133.1 GCA_005880525.1 Chloroflexota bacterium
TAGGTTAGCTGTGCGCCATGTCAGGACCGGTGACGCTCGTTTACGGCGATGAGCTGATGAAGCACCACCTGTCCGATGAGCATCCGCTGCAGCCGATCCGCGTCAAGCTGACGATGGAGCTCATCACCTCGACAGGGCTCATCGAGCAATGCCACCTCGTGCCGCCGCGCGCCGCGACGATCGAGGAGCTCGAGCTCGTTCACTCGCCGGAGTACGTCGACCTGGTGCAGAAGTTGAGTGACCCCGCGCTCCGCAAGACCGTCCCCCGCCAGCGCGTCATCGATGCCGGATTCGACTCCGCTGACAACCCCATCTCGAATCACCTGCACGATGGCACGGCGCTTGTCGCGGGAGCCAGCATGGTGGCCGCGGAGGCGGTCGAGAGCGGTGCGGCGCTGCACGCGTTCAGCCCCGCGGGGGGCCTGCATCACGCGCATCGCGCGCGAGCTTCCGGGTTCTGCACGTACGACGACCCGGCGATCGCGTGTCGCTGGCTCAAGAATCGAGGCCATCGCGTCGCGTACATCGACGTCGACGTGCACCACGGTGACGGCGTCGAGGAGATCTTCTACAGCGAGCCCGACGTGCTCACGATCTCGCTGCACGAGAGCGGCCGTTTTCTGTTCCCGGGCACCGGCTTTCCCGAGGACGCCGGCAACGGCGCCGGCCGCGGTGCGGCCGTAAACCTGCCGTTCGTGCCGTTCACGTGGGACGAACCGTGGCTCGAAGGGTTCAACCGCGTTGTGCCGCCGGTGCTGAGGAAGTTCAGGCCGACAGTGCTCGTCACGCAGGACGGTTGCGACACGCACTACCTCGACCCCCTTGCGCATCTCGCCGGAACGACGCGCATATGGCCGCATGTGGGACGGGCTTTTCACGAGCTCGCGCATGAGCTGTGCGAGGGGAGATGGGTCGCGCTAGGCGGCGGCGGCTATGCGGTGCGCGAGGTCGTGCCGCGTGCTTGGACGATCTTCTTCGCCGAGATGGTCGAGCGGCCCGATCTGGCGGCGGATCTGAACGACCCCGAGAGCGTTACGCCGGGGACCGAAGCGCAGGAACGCGTCTGGGCCGCGCTGCATCGGGACATCGCCAGGCTTGGCGAGGTCCACGGTATGAAGCTCTAGCGCCGGCCCGCACGAAGAATCGACATCACCGCCAGTTGTAGAGGAAGGGCCGTGCCGATGACGGCGCCGATCGCCGGCGCGGTCCACGCAATTCCATGCAGGTGCTTCGACGCCATCACCCAAATGTATAAGCCGGTCGCTAGCAGGACCAATGTCTGAAAGACCAGGACTGTCTTCACCCAGCGCCCGATGGCCGGCCGCGCAAGCTCGAGATCGGAGAGCCTGAGCGCCCGCCGCAGCATCGTTGCGTACAACCCGTACTGGACGGCAGCCGCCGCGAGGAAGCCGACGAGGCCGAGGACGAGGTAGGTGCCGTCGCTCAGGCTGGCGAGGCTAAGCGGCGTACGTGCGCAGGCAGCGCGTGCAGACCTTGGCCCGCACAGCCCGCCCGGCGATGGTCACGCGGCCCATCTGAAGGTTGGGTTCGAACCTCCGGTTGACCCGGTTCTTGGCGTGACTCACGTGGTGTCCGTAGCTCGGACATTCGCAGCCCTGGGGACGGATTGAGGTGTTCCCGTCCGCCGTGGCGGCGGTCGCCGGGCACGCCGCGCTGGGTTGCTACGGCATCGCCGGCATGTCGGCGCGGGGCCTGCGGGACGGGTTCGCGGAGCTGCTGCACCGCGAGAACGTCGATCGAGGGGTGGAGGTGTCCGAGGTGGAAGGCGGGCTGGCGGTCGACGTGTATGTGGTCATCCAGTACGGCATCCGAATCACTGAGGTCGCCCACAACCTCCAGGAAGCCGTGAAGTTTGCCGTCGAACGATCCGTTGAAGTGCCGGTCATGGAGGTCAACGTCAACGTCCAGGGCGTCAGGGAAGAACGGCGTTAGGCTGGGAGGAGCGAGCCCGCCGTCCAGCGTGGACGGTCCGCTCTTCAAGCAGGCCCTGCTCGGGAGCCTGAACTGGCTCGCTGCCAACCAGGAGGAGGTCAACCGCCTCAACGTCTTCCCGGTGCCGGACGGCGACACGGGCACCAACATGCTGCTGACGCTTCAATCGGCGGTCGAAGACATCAAGGACTCGAACGCCATAGAGGTCAGCAGGATCGCTCGGCTTGCGTCGCATGGAAGCCTCATGGGCGCCCGCGGCAACTCCGGCGTGATCCTCTCGCAGATCTTTCGGGGCTTCGCCCGGGCGGTGGAGGGAAAGGCGGCGCTCCAGCCCAAGGAGCTGGCGGCCGCTTTCGAGGAGGCGGCCAACGCTGCGTACCGTGCGGTCAACCGGCCGACAGAGGGCACGATCCTCACCGTTGCGCGTGAAGCGGGCCGGACGGCCACCGTGGCTGCCTCGGAGCCCGATGCCAGCGCGATCAGCGTGATCGCCGCCGCCGCGGCGGGCGCGCGCTCGGCCGTGCTCAAGACCCCGAGCCAGCTGCAGATCCTTCGCGACGCGGGCGTGGTCGACGCCGGCGGTTTCGGGCTGCAGATCATCCTCGAGGGCATGCTCAAGACCATCGAGGAGGCGGACGTCGTCGTCCCCGTCCCGACCAAGGTGAAGGCCGCGCAGGTCTCAATGGATCTGCCCGAAGGAGGCTGGGGCTACTGCACCGAGTTCCTCATCGAAGGCCAGGCACTCGACGTGGAGAGAATCCGCAATCACATCGAATCGCTGGGCAACTCTGTGCTGGTCGTCGGTGAGCCCGAGCTCGTGAAGGTGCACGTGCACACGGACGACCCGACGCGTGTGATCAGCGTCGCCGGCGGGTACGGCAAGCTGCTCAAGCTCAACGTCGGCGACATGTCGAGCCAGCACCGCCGCATCCTCGAGGGCGAGGCCCCGGCGGCCGCCAAGCCGCCGCGCGCCAACGGCGTCGGCATGGTCGCGGTCGTGGCCGGCAAGGGGTTGGTCGAGATCTTCAAGGCACTCGGTGTTGACGCTATCGTCGAAGGCGGCCAGACGATGAACCCATCCACCCAGGACCTGCTCAACGCCGTCGACGCTGTCCCCTACGACCACGTCGTCCTGCTGCCCAACAACGGCAACGTGATTCTCGCGGCAAAGGAGATCGCCGGCCTGACCAAGAAGAAGGTGCATCTCATCGAGACGCACAACGTGCCGCAGGTCGTCGCCGCGGTCGTCGCATTCAGCCCGGAGCGCAACGTCGATCAGAACATCGCGGCGATGCGCGCGGAGGCAGAGCGGGTGCAGACGATCGAGGTCACGCACGCGGTGCGCGACACTCGGTCGAACGGGCTGCGGGTGAAGAAGGGCGACGTGATCGGGCTCGTCAACGACAGGCTCGAGTTCACAGGCAGCGACTACTCAGAGGTCGTGCAGAGGGCGCTCGGCAGGCTCGGGCCTGATGACTACGAGCTGGTCACCGTGTACCGCGGCGAGGACGCAAGTGACGAGGAGCTCGAGAAGCTGGAGTCATCGATCCGGTCGAGCTACCCGGGGCTGGAGGTCGAGGTCCAGCAGGGCGGGCAGCTCCACTACCCGTTCATTCTTTCCGTCGAGTAGCGATAGAGCTGTTCGTGGCAGGGTTGGCCCGGGCTGCGCCCGGCCATGACTTTGTCTTAAGCGTCACCGGGCGTGGCACGGCGTTCGTAGGTGGGCCACAACCTCTCGGGAGGACGAGCAGGGCCGCGAATCCGGCCGGCAGTTACGTGTAGGAACACAACCTTCGGGGTACGGCCGTTGAGCGGCCCGATGAGAAGGAACCGCGAGGTTCCTTCTCATAGTTAGGGCGGGCAGCTCCACTACCCGTTCATCTTGTCTGTGGAGTAAGCGTCACGTTTCGGCCCGGCAAGGGCCAGACCCGCAGCAAGGGCGGTGTGAATCTGACGACCCGCGGCACCGTCGCGGTGGCCACACGAAATGCGCGCCGCTGCGCAGGACCCCAGGCGAGGTGATACTGCTTGCGCAGCGATTGAGGCAGCAGGCCTGCGGTGACGATCTCGAACGGGATCATCGCCGGACCCGGTAGCAGCGGGAGCCGCGGACGCAGCACCAGCCCGCCCAGCGCGCGAGCGCGGTCGGTGACCGACACCGTGCCCGAAGCGATCATGTCCGCCACGTAGCGGTCGAAGTCGGAGATCGACCTCGGAAACGCATCGCCGGGTATGCGCAGCAGCTCGCCCATTACCCTCGACTCCTGGTAGAACTCGTCGCGCTCGCGATCGGTCAGCGGCTGAACGAACGTCGAATAGGTGACCAGCGCCGAGTCGACCAGCGTGGCGTGGACCCAGAGGAGGAGCCCAGGGTCCAGCGCCTGGTAGTCGTCACCGCGGACGTGTGCGTGCACCCTGTTGACAGCGCGGGCCGCGGCCATTGCGGTGTCGCGGTCGCCGAACACGATGGCCATCGTCATGCGGATCGTGCGGCGCAGGCGGCGCACTGGGTGGGTGCGGAAGTCGGAATGGTCGTCCACGCCCGCGGCCACGGATGGGTGCGCCAGCTGCATCAGCAGCGCCCGGCCGCCGCCGAGCAGCAGCACGTTCTCACGGTTGATGCGCCTGGTTATCGACTGCTCGCTGTAAAGGCCAGGCTGCACCGCCCCATTAAACGCTTGCAGGCGCTTAGGTAATCTCTCCTTCGATGGGCGCACAGCTGCTGACGTTCGGCGCCGCGTTCCTCGGCTCCGCGGTCGAGTCTGTCGAGGCGCTCACCATCGTCCTCGCTGTAGGGCTCACCAGGGGCTGGCGTGCGCCGCTGCTCGGCGCGCTCTCCGCGCTTGGCCTGCTGGCGCTGCTGGTCGCGATCTTCGGCCAGCTCATCGTCACGCGCGTGCCCGAGCTGACGCTCAAGCTCATCATCGGCACGCTGATCGTCCTGTTCGGGCTGCGCTGGCTGCACAAGGCGGTGCTTCGTTCGGCGGGCGTGGTCGCCATGCACGACGAAAACCGAGCGTACGCACAGGCCGTGGAGTCGCTGCGCGCGGACCACGAAAAGACTGACTGGATCGGGTTCACCCTGGCCCTGAAGGGAGTGTTCCTCGAGGGCCTTGAGGTCGTGTTCATCGTCATCGCGGTAGGCGGCACCAGCGGGGGCATGGGTGTGGCTGTCGCGGGCGGTTTGCTGGCAATGGTCGTCGTGGCAGCCGCGGGCGTGATCATCCGCAGGCCGCTCGCGCAGGTGCCTGAGAACACGCTGAAGTACGCGGTCGGGATCATCCTCACGAGCGTCGGCACGTTCTGGGCCGCCGAGGGCATGGGAGTCTCGTGGCCGCTCGACTTCGTCTCCATTCTCGGTCTCGCTGCCCTCTACTTCGTCGCCTCATGGGTAGCCATCGCGTTCATCCGCAGGCCGGTGTTCGCATGAATTGGCTCCGTGCAGCCGGGTCTGAGGTGATCGGCCTGTTCGTCGGCGACTGGATCCAGTCAGGGGTCAGCGTTGCCATCCTCGCCGCCGGCTGGCTGGCGCTGCCTCGGCTGCACATCGAGGGTGTCGCCTACGTGCTTGCGGTCGCACTCGCGGTGCAGCTGATCCTCGCCACCGCTGCGGAGGCCCGCCGGAAAAAGGCCTAACCGCTCGCAGCCAGCGACAGCTCCTTGTGGTAGGTGTCGATGTACGGCTTGTAGAACTCGTCGACCTTGGTCGACACCTGCGAGATGTCGATGCCCTTGCCCGCGTTGATGTCGGTGTTGGTCTTGGTCTGAAGTGACTTGGCCGTTGCACTGTCGCCTTTGGTGACCGCGTTGAGGTAGTCGACGAGATCTTTCGCAACGGTCGCCACTGACCGCATGTATGCGCCCAGCTCCGAAGGAAACTGAGGGTCTCCGGAAAGGCTGACGGCTTTGTCAGCGTCTGCCGGAAGCTGCGCCGCGGCAGCAAGCGCTCCTAGTGAATCGCCTCCCTGCTCCTTGGTGACGAATGTCTCGATGTCGTTGAGGAAAGTCGCGTAGGCCACCAGGAACTTTCCCTCGGCCTGCCGCTTGCCGGCGATCGTCTTTGCTGCATCCAGGGCTTTGTGTGCGTGGTCGATGCGGCTGCTGGCGCTGTCCAGGCTTCCTTTGCGGATGACCGTCAGCCACTGCTGGTCGCGCAGCTTGCCGCCGGCCGCATTCAGAGTCGCCTCGTCGCTCGCGATGCTCGTCGACTGGCTTGTCCAGCTCCGGACCCATGCGGCGGCGTCCGACACGAAGGCCTTGGCGTCGGACCGCTGGAGGTCGAATGTCGACGGCGCGTTGTCGAACGCGCTGCGATGCGAGTTGGCGGCGTCGATGGCTCGATTGGCGGCGGTGAGCTTGTTCCCCGCAGTCACGTAGCCCGCGATCCCGTACCCGGCGCCAAGGACCAGGAGCAAGGCCACCACCGCGAGGGCGGTGAGGATCGTCCCCAGGCGCTGCGACGATCGGCGGGCCGGCGGAGGCGGCGCGGCCATCTGCTGCTCGCCGGAGTGGTAAGGCGGCGGTTCCGCTGGAGGTGGCACCTCAGCCGGCGGCGGGGGTGGGGGTGGAGGTGGTGGCGGCGGCGGGTAGTCGGGAGGCAGGTCCATGTTCGGCGCGTATTCAGAGTAAAGGGCCAGGCCGTCCGGCGCACCGGCGCCTCTAATCTGGTTGGCTGATGGCCACGATCGCGGCGCGCTCGCTGAACTCACCGGTCGCGTCTCTGAGCAAGGTCAAGCCGGCGGATGCCAGGCGGCTGTCGAAGCTTGGCATCGAAACCATCAGGGACCTGCTGATGACGCTCCCGTTCGACTGGGAGATCTACGGCGCCCCCAGGCGAATCGCCGACCTTGGCGACGGCGAGTCGGCGACCGTGGTCGGGAACATCTCGTCGAGCGTGGCGCAGGTCACCTACCGCAAGCGCGTCCGGCTCACCCAGGCCACGCTGACTGACGACCACGGGGACGTAATGCGTGTGGTGTGGTTCAACCAGCCCTACCTGGCGAACCGCCTGCCTGCAGGCGCGCGCGTGGCGGTCGCCGGTCACGTCAAATCCGGCCCTCGCGGGCTGGAGATGCGCAACCCGCACTACGAGCCGCTGCAATCAGATGGCGACGCCGGGCCGAGTCGAATCGGGGGGCTTATGGCGAAGTACCACCTCGTCGCCGGCATCACCTCGAAGCGAATGGCGGAGTTCGTGGCTGAGGCGTTGCCACTCGCTTCGGAGCTCGAAGAGGTGCTTCCGGCCGAGACGCGCCTGCGCATGGGTTTGGTCGGGGTGGTCGATGCGGTCAGGCTCGGTCATCAGCCCAGGACCGAGGCGGACTGGCAGGTGGCCAGGAAGCGAATGGCGTTCGCCGAGCTGTTCGAGCTGCAGACGGCGTTTGCGCTAATGCGGGCCAACCTTGCGCTCGAACCCGCGATCCCGATCCCCTACAGACAGGAGGTGATCGACGCCTTCAAAGCCGGCCTCGGATTCGAGCTGACAAACGCCCAGCGCCGCTCGACGTGGGAGGCGTTCCAGGACATGCAGCGCCCATCGCCGATGAACCGGTTGCTCAATGGCGATGTGGGCTCGGGCAAGACGGCTGTCGCGGCCGCATGCGTGGCGATGGCTCACGCGGCCGGCCTGCAGTCGGTGGTGATGGCGCCGACCGAGATCCTGGCCCGCCAGCACCTCGGCAAGTTTCGCTCTTACCTGGAGGCGAGCTTTCCAGGGCTGACGGTCGAGCTATTGGTCAGCAGCCAGAGCGCGCCGGAGCGGCGGCGCGTGCGCATGGCCGCGGCGTCAGGCCACTGCGCGCTGGTGGTCGGCACCCACGCGCTCATCGAGGAGGACGTCGAGTTTGCTCAGCTCGGCCTAGCTGTGGTGGACGAGCAGCACCGGTTCGGGACCCGCCAGCGCGAGCAGCTGCGCGCCAAGGGCAGCGGCCGGCCGCACTTCCTGGCCATGACCGCTACTCCCATCCCCCGGACGCTGGCCCTGGCTCTTTATGGCGAGATGGCGGTGTCGGTCATCGATGAGCTTCCGCCGGGGCGCACACCCGTGATGACAGAGGTCATCTCCAAGCACGATCGCAGCCGCGCTTACGACCTGGTCCGGGAGCAGGTCCGCCTCGGCCGTCAGGCGTTCGTCATCTGTCCTCTCATCGAAGAGTCCGAGGTCCTCGCCGTGCGTTCGGCGACAGCCGAGCTGGAGCGACTGCGCAAGGATGTTTTTCAGGACCTGCGCCTCGACCTGGTCCACGGACGCATGCGCGACAAGGACGCCGTGATGCAGCGCTTCATGGCGCGCGACAGCGACGTCCTGGTTGCGACCGCTGTGGTCGAGGTCGGGGTCGACGTGCCGAACGCGACGGTGATGATGATCGAGGGCGCTGAACGCTTCGGGCTCGCGCAGCTGCACCAGTTCCGCGGGCGCGTGGGCCGCGGATCCGACCGCAGCTACTGCCTGCTGCTGACCGACGACGAGTCCATGTTCGTCCTGGACCGCCTCGAGCTCGTCGCGCGCACGCCCGATGGCTTCAGGCTCGCCACCGAGGACATGAATCGCCGCGGCGTCGGCGAGCTGATGGGAGCTCGCCAGCACGGCATGTCGGACGCGGCGATGCAAGCTCTGCGCGAGCCGGAGCTTCTCAACGAGGCGCGTCAGGAGGCGGAGGCGGTGCTCGCATCGGATCGCGAGCTGTCGGGGCATCCGGCGCTGGCGCAGGCGGTGGTCCGCCGGCTCGAGCTGACCTCGATCAGCTAGCCGCCGGCTTCTTGGCGCGCCGCGTGTACGCGGCCGTGAGCATGCCGAAGTACGTGGGCGCCTCGTAGCTGAGGAGGCGGCCGCGCCAGCCGTCGCCGCCCGTCGCGCCGGCAAGGATCAGCATCTGCCACCAGCTGTCAGCCTTCGCGCGCTCGACGAGCTCGGGCTCGACCTCGACCAGCCGCTGCAGGTCGTCGCCTCGGACGATGTCGCACACGAGCTCGTCATACACCCGAGCCTTCTCGTCGAAGCCATACGGGCCGTCCGCACTGTGCGCATGCCCATGGTCCGCGCTGGCGATGAACGCCACCCTTCGTCCCGAGGCCTCGGCGGCGCGGGCGATCGCGCGGCCGGCTTCGACGTGCGCGGTCGCGGGCAGGTCCCTCGCCGGCGTCACGACGACCACCGGCACTGGAGGGTCGCTGCGGCCGCCCATGAACCACAACGGGATGAGCACGCCCCAGTCCATCGGCGCAACGGCAGACGACGGGTCATTGCCGCCGAAGCTGATGCCCACTGACGGAATCTCGGCCTCCACGTAGGAGGCGAGGACCCGCCAGGCGAGGTCCGCGTCGGTTGGACAGTCGAGGGCCACGGATCTCGGAGCGCCGTCGAGCTGGCCGGCCACCCGGCTCGACACGACGACGCCGAGCGCGCCAGAGACATGGACGTTGTGCGGCGTGGCGATCACCACCGCCTCCGGTTTGGCCGTGGCGAACATCCGGCCCAGGCTCTGCATGCCCTTGCGGGTGGCGATCGCGAGCTTCTCCTCGCCTGGCCCGCATGCCTCCTCGATGGTCATCCCGCCGTGGGGCGCGATGGCCGCGAACACGAGGCTCACGGGCTCATTGTCCCCTCTCCCGCCTGGCGCGAAGGGCTAGGGTGAGGACCGTGAACGAAGTGTCACCTCTGCGGTTGACGGAGTACAGCCACGGGGCCGGTTGAGCCTGCAAGCTCAGCCCGGTGGAGCTAGGGCAGGTAATCGGGGCTCTGCCCCGAATCGTCGACCCCAACGTACTGACCGCTGCCGCGTCGCGCGATGACGCTGCGGTATATCGCATCGCGCCCGATCGCGCGCTCGTGGCGACGGTCGACTTCTTCACGCCCATCGTCGACGACCCCACGGCGTTCGGCGCGATCGCAGCGGCAAACAGCGTCAGCGATGTGTATGCCGTCGGCGCGAAGCCGATGTTCGCGCTCGGCATCACCGCGTTCCCGCGCGAGAAGCTCGACACGGGCTTGCTGGAGAAGATCGTTGCGGGCGGCGCCAACAAGCTCGCGGAGGCCGGCGTGCCGGTGGTGGGCGGCCACTCTGTCGACGACCCGGAGCCGAAGTTCGGCTACGCGGTGATCGGTGAGGTCCATCCCGATCGTGTTGTCACACATAGCGGCGCCCAGGCCGGTGACGTGCTGTTTCTCACGAAGCCGCTCGGCTCGGGCCTCGTGGCGACCGCGATCAAGCGCGGCCTGTGTCCGCCCGATCTGGAGAGCGAAGCCATCCGCGTCATGACCACCCTCAACCGGGAGGCTTCGCAGGCGATGCTCGCAGCCGGCGTGCATGCCGCGACCGACGTCACGGGCTACGGCTTGATCGGGCACCTCGCGAACATCGAGGGCGGCGCCGATCTCGATTGGGGCCGCGTGCCGTTCATGGATGGCGTGCGCGAGCTCGCCGAACGTGACCTGTTCCCCGGCGGAAGCCGGCGCAACCACGAGGCCTATCGCGACCTGGTCGAGTGGGGCGGCCTCCCTGAGCTCGAGCAGATGATGCTGTGCGACTCACAGACGAGTGGCGGTCTGCTCGTCGCGATCCCGCCGGAGAACGCGTCGATGTTCGAGTCGACGCTGAAAGGCGCGTCGCGCATCGGCACCATCAACGGCACCGGCACGATCCGCATCAGCCATTGAGCCCGATGCGCGTCACCGGCGGCGAGTCAAAGGGCCGCCGGCTCAAGGCCCCACGCAACATCCGGCCGACCCAGGGCATCGTCAAGGAGGCCATCTTCAACATCGTGGCGCCATACATCGAGGGCGCGACCGTCATCGATCTCTTCGCCGGCTCAGGCGCCATCGGCATCGAAGCTCTGTCGCGCGGCGCCGCTCACGTGACATTCGTCGACCGCGAGGAGCGTGGTCTTGCTATCCTGCGCCAGAACTTGGACGCCCTCGGACTCAAGGAGCGCGCGCGCATCGTTCGCGCCGACGTTGCCCGCTGGATCGAGGCGTCACGTGACGAGTTGCAGGCCGCGGACCTCATCATCCTGGACCCGCCGTATGGCGACGCCGTGTTCGATCGCACGCTGCAGGCCATAGACCGATCCACGTCCAGGGCGACGGTGGTGGCGGAGTATTCGCGAAGGCAGCAGCTGCCGGCCATGGGCCGGCTCCAGGTGGGTCGCGAGCGCCGCTACGGCGACACGATGCTGGCGGTCTTGCGCCCGTGAGCGAGAAGGTCGCGGTCTACCCGGGCAGCTTCGACCCTTTCACTAACGGCCACCTCGACGTCGTCGACCGCGCGCTCAGCATCTTCGACCGTGTTGTCGTCGCGGTCGCTGCCAACCCCGAAAAGCGGCAGCCTCTGTTCACTGTCGAGGAGCGGATCAAGCTGATCGAGGAATCGCTGAAAAGCCGGCACGGAGTCGAGGTCACGAGCTTCAAGGGCCTGACGGTTGAGTTCGCCCGCTCGCGCGGGGCGACGACGCTGATCAAGGGCTTGCGCGCGTATTCGGACTTCGACGCAGAGCTTCAGCAAGCGCTGATGAATCGAAAGCTCGCACCTGACATCCACACGGTGTTTCTGATGTCGGGCTTCGCCCACATATTCGTCTCGTCAAGTATCTTGAAGGACATCGCGAGCTACGGCGGGAAGGTCGACGACCTGGTGCCGCCGCCGATAGCGAGGGCGTTGAAGGAGAAGTACAGATAAAGGTCGACGAGCTGCTGGACCGCTTCGAGTACCTCATCCAGAACGCTCGCCACGTTCCCCTCTCGACGCAGGTGATGGTCAACGAGGACGAGATGATGGAGCTGATCGATCAGATCCGCTTCAACCTCCCCGACGAGATCAAGCAGGCGAACTGGACGGTTGCGGAACAGCAGCGCATTGTCACGGAGGCTCACTCCGAGGCGGCCCGCATCATGTCGCGCGCGAACGAGCGCGCCGAGGAGACGGTCTCCGAGCACGAGATCCTCCGTCGCTCCGAGCGACATGCGGCGCAGGTCGTGCGCGACGCGCAGGGGAAGTCCGACCAGATCATTCGCGAGGCCGAGGCGTACGCGCTCGAGCAGCTCAAGCAGCTCGAAGCGCATCTTGGGCGAACCCTCGCGACCGTGCGGCGCGGGGTGGAGGCTCTGCAGTCCAGCACCGCCCCCGCTGAGGAGACCGCGGACCAGACGACCGGATCTTGAGGGTCGGTCGCCGGGACCGCGGCGAGAGATTCGGCGATCCAGGTGGCCCAGATGTGGGCGAAGCTCCGAGCAGCGGAGCGAGCGCATTGGAGAACTGCGTGAGCGAGCAGCGCAGGAGCTGAGCCCGCAGATGGGTCGCATGGGCGCCGAAGATCCGCCGCCGGCCCGGCGGCCGAGCCTCGCGTCTCCGGTAGAATTCGGCGGCCATGGCTCTACCGAAGGTCAAGCTATCCAAGTCGAAGAAGGGCCGCCGGCGCTCTCACCTTGCGCTGGCCCTCGTGCAGATCCAGCCGTGTCCGAACTGCAAAAAGCCGAAGCGGCCGCACGCCATCTGCCCCAACTGCGGCCACTACGCAGGCCGCGAGGTTATAAAGACCGAATAGCTGCGCGTGCTATTTGACCTCCCCGCTAGCGGGGAGGATCAAGGTGGGGGTGTTCAACGTAGATAAAGCAACAAAAGCAGATGCCTAAGCTCGCCTTCTTATATCCCGGCCAAGGCTCCCAGCACGCCGGCATGGGCGCCGACCTGCTCCAGGACGACGAGGTGTCGGCCCTGTGCGACAAGTGCTCGTCGGCCGCGGACGTGGATCTTCGCCACCTCCTCACCGCGGCCAATGACGACGAGCTGCGACTGACCCAGAACGCGCAGCCCGCTCTGACTTTCATGGGAATCGGACTAACGACGCTGCTGGCACGCGCAGGTCATGTGTGGGCCGCAGCTGCCGGTCATTCGGTAGGGGAGTACGGCGCGCTGGCAGCGTCGCATGCTGTCGAACATGCGCCGGTGATCAAGGCCGTGGTCGAGCGTGGTCGCGCCATGGCCGAAGCGATCCCTGCGGGCGCGAGCTCGATGAGCGCGGTGCTCGGAATCGATGCCCAGACGGTGGAAGTTGCGCTCGCGGGCATCGACGACGCGTGGCCGGCCAACTACAACACGCCGACGCAGACCGTGATCGCAGGCACCATCGCGGGCCTCGAAGCCGCAACCAAGCGGCTGCAGGAGGCCGGCGCCAAGCGCGTCATCCCGCTGAACGTGAGCGCCGCGTTCCACACGCCTCTGATGGCACCCGCGGCGGAGGAGCTGCGCAAGGCGCTGGATCGGATCGAATGGAGGCGTCCAGTCATCACCGTGATGGCCAACTTGACGGGCCGGCCCCACGCCGACGGTGACCGCATCCCTCACGTCCTGGAGATGCAGCTGCGGTCGCCCGTGCGGTGGGCAGCATGCGTGCAGGGCCTGGTCGAGATGGGCTGCGACACGTTCGTCGAGGTGGGTCCGAAGCGAGCCCTCACCGGGATGATGAAAGAGCTGGCGCCCGGAGCGAAGGCGCTGTCGGTGTCAACCCCGGCCGCAATAGCCGATCTCGCGGGGCTGATACAGTAGGGCTCGACCCACGAATGGGCCACTCCGCACTGGAGGCAATGATTTGGAAACTCAGAAACTAAGCTTCGAAGACTTCAAGAACATCATCGTCGAGCGCCTCGGCTGCGAGCCGGAGCAGGTGACGATGGACGCCTCCTTCCAGGAGGACCTCAACGCCGACTCGCTCGACCTGGTCGAGCTGATCTACGCGTTCGAGGAGAACACCGGTCTCGAGATACCGGACGAGGACGCCGAGAAGATCACGACTGTCGGTCAGGCCTGGGAGTACATCCAGGAGAAGGCCGGCTCATAGCACAACCCGACGCGGCGCCTCAATCTCCAACGCTGCAGCAGCTGCAGCAAAAGATCGGCATCTACTTCCGCGATCCGAGCCTCCTGCTGGAGGGGGTGACCCACAGCTCATTCGCCAATGAAAGCCCGCACCTGTCGCCGCGCGACAACGAGCGGCTCGAGTACCTGGGCGACGCGGTGCTGCAGCTCATCAGCGCCGAGTACCTGTACAAGCACCACCCAGGCGCAAGTGAAGGCGAGCTGACACAGACGCGGTCGGCCATGGTCAACACCAACACGCTCGCGGAGCTGGCTGAGCAGCTCGACCTCGGCAGCTACCTGTATCTCGGCAAGGGCATCGCGCGCGGAGGCGGACGCAGCCTGAAGTCCCTGCTCGCCAACGCGTTCGAGGCCCTGCTCGGCGCGATCTTCCTCGACGCGGGCTACGACGCCGCGTACCACTACTACCTGAACCGATACCGCTCGCTGCCGGAGCCCGCCCAGGACGAGAACTTCAAGGGCCGCCTCCAGCAGGTCGCGCAGGAAAGGTTCGGACAGACGCCGGTCTACGACAGCGAGGGGGCCAAGGTCGGCTCCAAGCGCGAATACACATCGGTTGTGTTTGCCGGCGCCGAGCCGCTCGGCACCGGGCACGGCTCGACCAAGCAAGAGGCCGAGCAGGAAGCTGCCCGGGCGGCGCTGGAGAGCCTCGTTGGCGCTCTCAAGCCGGCGACCGCCATCAAGCCTCCACGGTCGAGGGCGCGGCGCGGTTCGCGCCAGCCTCGCAGGACGTCCAAGTCCGAGCCGGCCCCCGTCGAGCCGCTGCCTGAATCGCCTGTACCGGTGTCGGTGTTACCTTCAGACGACGCGGCTCCTCAGATCGCGGAGCCGCCCCCCAGCCGGCAGTTCGGAGAGCTGGAGTGACGCCACCAAACCGTCACTAGTTGATAGCGGAATGCCCACCACATCTGCTACCGTGAAGCGGCCCTTGTTCCTCCGTTCGCTGCAGCTACTGGGCTTCAAGACGTTCGCCCGCCCCACCGAAATTCGGTTCGAAGGCGGT
>VBFW01000185.1 GCA_005880525.1 Chloroflexota bacterium
CGAAGTCGAGCGTGTCCCTCGCGGCGCCCGCGACCTGCGGGCTGCAGCGCATGGAGTACGAGTCCTGCACCGCGTGGCGCGAATGCCGGTGCGACGCGACGATCTCCGACTTGCTGAGCAGCAGCGCGAGGTTCGCCGCGCTCGCGACCTGGCCCGGATGCGGGCGGATCTCATGCAGGTGCGCCTGGAACGGCCGGTCGGTGCCAAGGAGGCCCTCGATCGACATTGCGGCGGTGATGTCGGCGGTGCGGAAAAGAATTTCCGCGTCGGCGCACGCGAGCGAGAGCATGCCAAGCATTCCGTCGGTGCCGTTGATGAGTGAGAGCCCTTCCTTGGTCTCCAGCTTCAGCGGCTTGAGGCCGGCGGCGCGCAGAGCCTGCGCGGCGGGTTTGGCATCGCCGTCGCCGGCGGTCGCCTCTCCCTCGCCGACCAGGACGAGCGCGACGTGCGCCAGCGGCGCGAGGTCGCCGCTGCAGCCGACCGACCCGTAGCGCGGCACCACCGGCGTGACGCCTGCGTTGAGCGCCGCGAGCAGCGCTTCAGCAACCTGCGGCCGCACGCCCGACAGCCCCATCGCGAGCGTGCGCGCGCGCAGCAGCATCATCGCCCGCACCACCTCGACGTCCACTGGCGCCCCGATGCCCGCGGCGTGAGATCGAATGAGCGCCAGCTGCAGCTCCGGCTGGCGCAGCGGAGCCACACGCGTCCCCGCCAGCGCTCCGAATCCGGTGGACACGCCGTAGACCGGTTCGCGCGAGCTCGAGGCGCGTTCCGCCCGCGTGCGGCTGCGATCCATCCGCGTGCGGGCGACCGGGCTCAGGGCGACTTTCTCCCCGTTCCTGGCGACAGCAACGACCTGCTCCTCGGCAAGGCCTCCGCCGCGCAGGGTGACCGTCACTACCCCGGAAATCTAGCGCATACCCGCGGGCACATTTTTCAGGGCCTCGCGGCGGCTGAGACCGCTCAGCCTGGACTCGTTCTCCCGCACGTAGCGAGCGACCTCGGCCGGATCGGTCCACGCATATGAGCGGAGCGCCCAACCGATCGCCTTGCGGATGAAGAACTCGCGGTCGGCGAGGTTTGGCTCGATGTTCGCGTACAGCAGTCGGAGGTCGGTGCGTTCCTTGAAAGAGATCTGGCAGATGATCGCAACCCGCCGCTTCCACATGTTCGCGTCGGTGCTCCAACTGCGCATCACGGGACGCAGCTCGTGTTGGTGCGCGCGCAGCATGTCGCCGATAAGGTGCGCCACCTCGTCCACGTGGTCCCACCACGCGCCGGTGACAATCATCTCCTCGAACATCGGCACCGACTCCGCGGCGCGGCAACCCGCATGGCGCCGGTCGCCCGCGAGCACCATCGCGGCGTAGCGCTCCTCGCGAAACTTCGCGCCTCGCCAGATCGCGAGCACCTCCCTCCTCCACTCCTCGCAGTTCTTGAACTCCGCCTTCGCAAAAGCGCTCATGGCCGCGGCGCGTACCTGCGGCATGCGCACGCCGTGGTACGGCATCGTCGATTTCATGTACGCCTGCATGCCGAGAGCCCTGGCAGGATCCGCCTGCGCCTCGAGGCTTGCGCGCAGTCGCGGCAGCAGCCGGCTGCTCACGGGGCCGGGATGTAGCGCGCTTTCACGGGCACGCCGCCCTTCACGTGTACCACCCAGGTCGATCCCTTGTCGAAGTCCTCGCGAAACGCGGGAAGCACGCGTCGCTTGGTGAGGTCCTCGACCAGCTCCCAAACGATGTCGCCGTGCGTGCACAGCACGACCTCGTCGAGCTTGGGATCGCCGAAGAATCGATACGCGGCTGCGAGCTTTCGGCCTTCTGCCAGGCCGGGCTCGGCCTGGACCTTCAACTTGTGCGCGCGCGCGAGGGGCTCGACGGTCTGCATGCACCGCAGGTACGGGCTGCTGTAGACCGCCGTGATGTCGTAGGTGGCGAATGTGGTGACAAGCTCTTCAGCCTGCTTCTCGCCCTTCTTGCTGAGGGGTCGCTTGCGGTCGTCGCCTGACCAGTGGCCGCGGCTGCCGGCCTTGGCATGCCGCACGAAATAGAAAGTGCTCAGGTGCCGATCCAGCTGCGAAGACGCTTGCGGTCGAGCGCCTTCCACACCTTCAGCCACTTCGCTCTCGCATCGTTGGCGGCGATGTGCTCCATCGCGATCAGCTCACCGGCCGCGAATGCGCGCCGGCCCGTGGCGCGAGCGCTGCGCAGCCACGCCTGCGCGGTGACGCTGTCCTGATGCTCGCCGAGCACCGTCTGCAGTTTTGCAGCGGCGCGGGCGAAGCTGGTCGCGACGGGTCCGGCCACCGCCTGGACTGCCTCGGCGGCGTAGCGCGCTCGCTTGGCCAGGATCCGGATGCGGTGCAGCTCGGGATCGGTCGGGTTTTCCGGCAGCTGCCGCACCGCCGAGCGGAGACGGCGCCACGGACCGCCTGCAAGCTTCGGCAGCACGTCCTTCGCCGGCTGGTCAGCGTCAGGCATCGTCACGGGAGCCAGGGCCGCAGCAACGAGGCGCTCAATGAGGTCCACGTAGCGGGCGGAGTCGAGATCGACGATGAGCTTGTGGCGCAGCTCCTCGATCTCCTTGTCCATGACCGACAGCAGCGACGCCGCGGCACGCTGGTCGCCATGCGGCAGTGACGTCGCCCGTGCGCGCAGCCGGTCCAGCAGCACCTCGCGGTCGCGCACGGCGCCGAGCGCGAGGCCGAGCCAGCCGAGCTCCGTGCGAATGGGCTCGGTCCATTCGGGATCGAGCAGCGGGCCGAACGTGCGCAGGTTCGACCGCAGCGTGCGGATCGCGACGCGGGCCTGGTGCACCGCCTCCGGGTCGCCGCCCGTGCGCACGATAGGGTCGTGGCGCAGCAGGTGCGCGACCGACTGTGCGAGGACGCTGCGGATCACTTCCTTGGCAGCCGCGCCAGGCAGCACGGGCAGAGGCGACACCTCAGGCGGCTCCATCGCGCGCGGGCCGAGGGCG
>VBFW01000186.1 GCA_005880525.1 Chloroflexota bacterium
CGCGTGACGTCGCTCGACTCTCATAGCGCCTGACCGCTATCCGATACGCCTCAGTCAGCAATGGCTTGAGTTTTTCGAAAGTTGTTTCGGATGGATTCAACACGCAGACCCAATGATTCGGGCCGTAGACCGGATGAGGCAGCAACACGTCGAGCGCTGTGAAGTCATGCTCAGCCTCGTCGGGGAAGAGCGATCGGTACGTTTCTTTCGAGACGCCGATGTTCAGGCGGAAGACCTCTGGGCGGTTCAGGTTGGACTTGTTGTCGAAATCGCCGTAGTCCTTGGTGACGATGGTCGCGAACGGAAATCGGCGCGAGCCTTCGAGGTTGCGCTGAGGGTCGTAGATGAAGAATGTGTCGCCCCATGCGATCTCAGGCGACCCTGCCTCTTTGGACCCGATGTCCGCATCGACGCCAGCGAACTCTGAGGCGATCTAGCGGCGGATCGACTCTTCATTCATTCGATATCACCCTCACTCCCGCATCGCGGGAGAGGGATTACCTTAGGTTGCCTGGCAACGCCGTCGTTTTGTCGGCGATCGGCGGTCGTGGCCGTGACGTATCCTTGTCACCCGCTGAACGACGGGTAGACACTAACGACGGGGGTTTTTATGGACACTCAACAAGCGGTCGCCGACGCCGCGCCACACGAAGCCAACGAAGACGGCGTGGAGTCACGCCGCGATGGCGCCAACAAGATCACGTTGGGCCCGGGCGACAGCCTCGATGGCAAGCTCAACTACAACGGGCATGTGACCGTGCAGGGACAGGCCCAGGGCGAGTTCCGGGTGACGGGCAACTTCGACGTCGGCAACGGCGCGACCGTGAAGGCGCTCATCGAAGGATCGAACGTGACCATCAAAGGTGACGTCGAGGGCGTGCTGACCGCGCGGGACAAGCTGACGCTGGGCAAGTCTGCCAAGCTCAGCGGCGACGTGACAGTGAAGCGGCTTCAGATCGAGGACGGTGCCAGCTTCAACGGCCACGTCCGGATGGGAAGCTTTGAGCAGTCTTCGGGAAGCTAGGCCCACGCCCAAGCAGCCGGACACGGGAGCTAAGTCAATGACCGAAAACGAGACAAGCGTCGTCATGCTCGGACCGCGCGACCGGCTCATCGGTGAGCTGTACATCGAGGGGAACCTGCGCGTCAGCGGCACGCTCGAGGGCCAGATCGAGGCCACCGGCGACGTCGACGTGACCGAGGCGGCGACAGTAAAGGCCACGGTGACCGGCCGCGAAGTGAATGTCAGCGGCCAGGTAAATGGTGCGGTGACGGCGTCGAAGAAGCTCGTCATCGGCCGCGGCGGATCGATCGTCGGCGACGTGCGCGTGCCGCGACTGATCATGCAGGACGGCGCCAGCCTCAGCGGCAATGTGTCGATGGGCCCGAAGGTAGCCGCGGAGTTCGCTCAAGCGGCGGCCGCGGAAGCCGCGCCGGCGCCTGTCGAAATGGCGGCCGCTGTGCAGTCGGCCACCGACGGCGAGACGGCGCAGGAGAAGGCGAAGGCAAAGAAGCGCTAGTTAGCGCTTCTTTTTCGCGGCCGCGGCCGGCTTCTTGGCCTTCGCGGGCATGGCCCGCGTGAGGGTCAGCGCGTGGGTGATGTGCGCGCGGACAGCGTCGGGCTTCTTCTGCCAGCTGGCGGGCACCACCACGTAGCCGGACATGGCGTGGCCGGCCACCGGCTCGAATGGGCGGCCGCCGGCCTTCATGATCGGCTGCGCCTCCGGGACGGGCAGGCGCACGAACAG
The DNA here is from genome assembly GCA_005880525.1 of Chloroflexota bacterium. Classification (GTDB taxonomy): domain Bacteria; phylum Chloroflexota; class Dormibacteria; order Dormibacterales; family Dormibacteraceae; genus CF-118. Next base: position 1,749 of record VBFW01000186.1, read on the forward strand.
GTCCTCGCCGAACAGCCCGGCGAACATGTTGCCGTTCACAAACGCGGCCAGGTTGCCGAACATCGGCTTGAGCGTTATCGCCGGGTCGCCGGGCACGAGCTTCGTGAAGGCGGCCTTCGCCTGCTCAGACGGCTTCGGCATCTTCATCGGCTCGCGTGCCATGGCAATAATCTTGCCTTGTGGCCGCAACGCGTGTCGTGTTTGAGATCGGCTCGAAAAGGACTTTTGCCAGCGCGATCGATTGGCCGGGATGGTGCCGGGCGGGCAAGGGTCAGGAGCTCGCGCTCCAGGCGCTGATCGACTACGCGCCTCGCTATGCGGTGGTCGCAAAGACCGCGGGCGTGCCTTTCCCGCTGGGTCGCTGGAGTTTCGATGACGTTGACCATCTCCGCGGTGATGCCACCACCGAGTTCGGCGCCCCAGGCGCAATGTCGAAGCTCGAGCTGAAGCCCATGTCGAAAGCCGATGTCGAGCGCATGTGCACGCTGGTCGAGGCGACGTGGAAGGTGTTCGATGCAGTCGTCAAGAAAGCGCCGGCGTCGCTGCGCAAGGGTCCGCGTGGCGGCGGCCGCGATCGAGACAAGATCGTTGAGCATGTGCTCGGCGCGGAGGCGGGTTACGGATCCAGCTTTGCTCTAAAGCTCAAGCAGCCCGAGTTGGGGGACACGAGGGCGATCAAGGCGCTGCGCGCTGCGTGGCTCGAGGCCTTTCGCGCGGGCGCGGATGGCAAGCCCCGGCGCGAGGGCGGCCGTTCCGCGAGATACATGGCGCGGCGCATCGCGTGGCACGCGATGGATCACGCGTGGGAGATCGAGGACCGCTCGGAAAGTTAGCCGGCGAAGGCCAGGCGATGGTTGTTCGGGCTGATCGTGTAATCGCCCGAGCTCGTCTTGACCACGAACTTGAACGAGAAGTCGCCCCACGTGTCACTGCCCGCGCCGGCGTTGGTGCAGGTGAACGGGATCACGAACTTGATCGTCGTGTTTCCACCGGCGGCGACGCTCTTCGGCGAGAACTTGGTGAACGACTCGGTTCCGTGCCCGCCCTTGGTTCCCGACCAGTTGCCGTGGCTCCCGACGTTCGTCCACGTCTCCTGGATGGACTTGAGCTGGACTGAGCTGAAGCTCGAGTTCCTCGCGTCGATCGTCGCGTGCACGTCGTAGGGCAGGTCATTGGCGGGGTTCGGACAGCTGTACGTCGCATCGACGTGGGCGTGGCTGAGCGAGAGGCTCGCGCCGATTCCACAGATCGGGCCGCAGGCGACCAGCGCCAGCAGCGCCGAGGCGAGGAGCGCCGAGCGCACTATGTTGCGCATCTCGCCGCGAATTTAAGGGGCCCGCAGCCCAGGGTCAACTGATCTCGGGTTGCCGCCTGCGTCGGGTAAGCTTCCCGATCGTCGTGTCCACCCAGCCGGTGCCTTCGGAAACCGCCAGCCAGCCGCTCGAGACTCCTTTCGCTGACGCCGCCTCGCCCTTCAAGAGGACCGAGGTGCCACTCCCAGTGTTCGCCGGGCCTCCGCCGCAGGCGCCGCTGCCGCCGGCGACGCAGTCATCCTGGGTCACGTATCGCGCGCAGATCAACTTTGGGCTCGCGATGCTCGCGTACCTGATGGTGCTTGTGGGCTCGATCACATTGATTCAGGCCAACTCCGACGCCGGCTGGCGGTACTACATCGCGGCGCTGCCGCTTGTACCGGCGCTCATCGCTCTGTTTGTGTTTGTCCGCTCACTGACGCGGCTGGACGATCTGCAGGCCAGGATCCAGCTGCTCGCGTTCGGTTCGTCGCTGGGCGCGACGGCCTTGCTGACGTTCGGTTATGGATTCTTAGAGGGCGTGGGCATGCCACACCTGCCGCC
>VBFW01000187.1 GCA_005880525.1 Chloroflexota bacterium
CTCTTTCTCAGCCACACGTCCTTGACGCCGGACAGGCCAACCGGCACCACCGGCACGCCGGCGCTCACCGCGAAGTGCGCGAAACCTTTCTTGAACGGCAGCAGCTCGCCCTCGCGCGGGCCGAAGTCGCCCTCGGGAAACAGCGCCACCGCGCCGCCGAGCTTCAGGCAGTCGCCGACGCGGCGGAACAGCGCTTGCGGGTCCTTGATCGAGCGCTCGACTGGGATGATCCCGCCGGCGGCGCGGATGAAGGCCCATTCGGCCTTGCGTCGCATCATGCCGGTCGGGTCGGCGAGCATGTGGATGCGCGGCTCGATCGGGAAGACCATCAGGATCGTCATCGCGTCGAGCCAGCCGAGATGGTTGGCGATGACGATGTACGTGCCCGAACCGGGGATGTTCTCGCGGCCGTGCACGGTGAAGCGGAAGCTGAGGCGCAGCAGCGGCACGGTGATGGCGCGGATGACGCGGTAGGCCAAGGTGGCGCGGCGGCCGATGGGCAGCAGGTCGACGGGCGGCACCTCCGCCGACGCCTGGCCCGCGGCGACCGCCTCGTCGTTGGTACGCCAGCGCAAAGCGTTCCATTGCTCGTTGACTGTCATCGGCATCACGCCCACGAGGCCGGCGGCGTGCAGAACGCCCCATCCGTGGTCGCGACTGAGGTCCGTCGCGGGACCAGACCCTGGCTTCGGGTACGCCACCCAGAGCTTCGCGCCATTCTTCAGCGCGGCGATCGCTGCGGGCGCGCCGCGCTCGAGCTCGGACCGGCGGGCGGCGAAGAGCAGGACCACGTCGAACGGCTCGGATGCGACCGACTGCACTCCATCAAAGCCGGCCGGAGCGTTGATCAGCCGCACGCGCTGATTCGGCTCGATGCGCAGCCGCGGCACGTCAGAGCTCCGACTTGACGAAGTCCGCCACGCGCTCGCCGACCATCAACGTCGGGAGATTCGTGTTCGCGCGCGGGACCGATGGCATCACTGAGGCGTCCGCGAGCCACAGCCCTCTGGCGCCGATCAGCCGGCATCGCTCGTCGACAACGTGGCCGATGCGACACGTGCCTGACGGGTGATAGCCGGTCGAGTAGTGCGTCATCGAATACTCATGCAGCTGCTCCGGGTCATGAGCTGCAGCCTCGTCGGGTAACAGCATCTCGGCGCGTGTGCCGCCGCGCATGGCTTCGAAGATCTCGATCATGTGCTCGACGCCCCACAGGTACTTCGCGCGATCGCGCGGATCTGAGAGCAACCCCGAATCGATGCGCGGCGCGTCTTTCGGATCCTTCGAGCGCAGCTCGACCAGGCCCTCCGAATACGCCTCGTCGACTTCGATGTGCAGGCCGGTCAGGCCAGGCAGGTTGAGGATCTCGCCGTCGGGAAACAGAGTGATCTTCATATCGTCGGCGGGCAGGTCCGGCGTGCTGCGAAGCTTCACGGTCGGTCCGACCCGCACCTTGTCCGCAGGCAAGCCGCTCTCGACCTGCATGACGAAGACCGTGAGCGGGTGGTCGGTAAGGTGGCGGCCGACCTCTGGCAGCTCGAGGTGCACGCCGATGCCGTGGCGGCGCTGCTGGGCCGCATCGCCGACGCCTGAGCGCAGCAGCACCTGCGGCGAGTTGTAGGCCCCGGCGGCGAGCACTGTGCGGGGGGCGCGAATTTGCTCACCATCCGCGAGCACGACGCCGGTCACACGATCGCCGTCGAAGAGCAGGCGGTCGACCATCGCCCCGCCGCGTACCTCGAGGTTCGGGCGGCCGCGCGCCGCCGCCAGGTAGGTGACCAGCGTGCTCTGGCGCGCGCCGTTGTGAATGTTGCGGGGAAGCGGGCCGACGCCGAGGCCGCCGGGCGAGTTCAGATCCGCAAGCGGCTGGTGGCCGAGCTCCAGGCACGCGGCGATGAAGGATTCCTCGACCGCTGAGTCGGGCCGCGAGCGCTCGATGTGGATCGGTCCGCCACGGCCGTGATATGGCGCGTCACCGAAATCTGCGTCGTTTTCGAGGCGGTTGAAGTAGGGCAAACACTCGGACCACGACCAACCTCGTCCCCAGCCGTCGTAGTCGACCGGCTGGCCGCGCAGCGCATAGCTGGCGTTGATGGCGCTGCTGCCGCCGACCAGGCGGCCGCGCGGGAGGACGGCGCCGATCGAGGGGTCGCCATAGTGCCAGTCGTACTCCTCGACGCCGCTGCCGCCGCGGACGTGCCTGACCTCGTCGGGGACGTCAGGCCATGTGTCCGGGCCGGCTTCGAGCAGGAGGACGTTGACTTTCGGGTCCTCGGTGAGGCGCGACGCCACCACCCCGCCCCCAGAGCCGGCGCCAACGACGATGACGTCCGGTTTCATGGGCCCTCACCCTACCCTCTCCCAAAAAGAGAGGGCACTCTCTAAGCCGCCGCCTGCACGGCATCCGCCCGGTACAGAAGGCCGACCAGCTTTCCGTCCGAGGTGGTGATCGGAGAGCACTCGAGCTCGTGGTCGTTCATGAACTCGGCCATCTCTTCGGCGGTGACGTAGGGGCGGAAGGTGCTTGGGCCGGCGTGCATCGCGTTTTCGATCGTCAGATTCGCGTCCTGTTGCAAATCCTTGGAGCGGAGGATGCCCATGACGATGTTGTGCTCGTTGACCACGACCACCGCATCGTTGACCCGCGTCCGCACATCGCCGAGCTTCTCGTCCATCGTGCAGGTGGGTGCGTCCTTTTTCGCGAGATCGCCGGCGCGCGCCCTTTTTGTCTGCGCGCCCTCAGTCGGCAAACCGGCGGCCATCCAGTCGAGCTTGCCTGCCTTGTAGTCAAAGACGTTCTCGAAACCAAGACTCTCGAGCCGCCACGCGGCCCTTGGCGAGATGTCTCAACCTGAGTCCCAGCAGTAGACGATCACAGGTCGATGGCGGTCGAGAACCGCGGCCGCGGCGCTGTCCAGATTTCTCAATGGGATGCTGACGGCGCCGGGCAGGTGGTCACCCTCGTACTCCTCAGGTTTCAGCACCTCGACGAGCTGCGCGCCGGCCGCGACCAGGCGCCGAACCTCGTCTCTATCGATCTGGGTTGGCATATAGACGTAACGGGCGAGCGCGCGCGTCTATCTATGAGCTAGCTGTAGACGAGATCGACCGATGTCCTGTTCTTACCCCAGCTGAGGTCGAAATGCCAGCAGCCGGCTGTGGGCACGTCGACGATCGAGGGATAGATCTCGCCCGGTGACGAATTGGCCGGAAAGGTCTCGTCGATCGTTGGCGAGCTCGCGGCCAGAGGATGGCCTTGGACGCGCAACGGATTGCCATCGCGGGGCAGTCCGACGACCCACAGGATCTTGTTGTTCGGG
>VBFW01000134.1 GCA_005880525.1 Chloroflexota bacterium
AAGCGGTACTCCTCCACGTCTGGTGGGGTCAGCAGCTCCGACGGCGCCAGCCGCTGCAGCTCGGCCGCGAGCCGCTCGCCAGGCATCTGGCACAGCAGCAGCTCACCGGTCGACAGGTCGCATGCTGCCAGGCCGGCCTCGCCGCCACGCGTCCACGCCGCGATCAGGTAGTTGGCTTTGGCCGGCTCCAGGTACGCGTCTTCGACCACCGTGCCGGGGGTGAGCACGCGGGTGATGTCGCGCTTCACGACCGCCTTGCCCGACGGCGCCTCGACCTGGTCGCAGATAACGACCTTTTGCCCCGCCCGCAGCAGCTTGCCGACGTAGCTCTGCCAAGCGTGGTGCGGCACGCCGCACATCGGCGCCCGCCCTGACTTGCCCAGCGGACGGGATGTGAGCGTCACGCCCATGATCGGCGCCGCCATAACGGCGTCCTCGAAAAAGATCTCGTAGAAGTCACCTAGCCGGAACAGAAGGATCCCGTCAGGATGCTGCCGCTTCGCCTCCCGGTACTGCCTCATGACCGGGGTCAGCGGACCTCCCTCCCCACCTTGGGGGGAGGGTTGGGTGGGGGTGTTCACGCCGCTCGAGCGCCCATCAGCTGACCCGCGGTGGCCTGGATCACGCGGATGTCGACCAGCGTTCCTGGTTCGGCGTGGCCGAGCACCACTGCGCGCTTACCCTGGCGGATGCGCCCGTACGGGCGACCCAACTCGTCACGGCCTTCGACCAGCACTTCGACCTCACGACCGATCCAGCGAGCTGTCTTGCGCGTGGCGATCTCCCGCTGCAGAGCCAGCAGGTCGTTGAGCCTGCGCAGCTTCTCGCTGTCGGGTACGTCGTCGGGCATCTTTGCTGCGGCGTAGGTCCCCGGCCTTGGCGAATACATTGCCAGGTGCACCACATCGAACTCGATGTCCTCAAGCAATCGGCGCGTGTTTTGAAAAGCCTCGTCAGTCTCACCGGGAAAGCCGACGATCACGTCGGTAGCGAGTCCGATATCGGGCATCAGCGCCCGCGCGCGCTCGATGGTCGCGCGGTAATGCCGCGTCTGGTAGCCGCGCGCCATACGCCGGAGGACAAGGTCGTCGCCCGACTGGACCGGAAGCTGCAGCTCGCGGCAGACCACATTGCTCGCCGCCATCACCTCCAGCAGCTCGGGCTCGAGATCCTGTGGATGCGACGTCATGAAACGCAGTCGCTTCAAGCCGGGCAGGCGCTCGACCTCGCGCACCAGCGCGGCCATTCCGCCGCGTCCGCCGGGGTCGGTGTAGTCGTCGACGTTCTGTCCCAGCAGGACGATCTCTCGGGCGCCGTCGGCGATGGCCTCAGTGCACTCGGCCAGCACCTCGTGCATCGGGACGTGACGCTCGCGACCGCGCACGCGCGGGACGATGCAGAACGTGCAGTTGTGATCGCAGCCCTGGATGATCCTGACGAAGTGACTCACGCCCGTGCGCCCAGCCTGCGGCAGCGCCTCGCCCTGGGACCAGTCGTGGCGAGCCTGAAGACCCGCGATGAAGCTGTCGTACTCGCCGATCGGGACAACCGCGTCGACCAGCGGGAATCGCGCCTGCAGGCGCTCGCCTTCCTTGCCGACGATGCACCCGGTCACGGCGATGGTGCGCTCGGCCGTCTTCCACTGCCTCAGCTCGTGGAGCTTGGAGTAGACGCGTTCCTCCGACGCCTGCCGCACCACGCACGTGTTGAGGATCGCGATGTCGGCGCGTTCGAGAGACTCCTCGACATAGCCCGCCGCGAGCAGCTTGCGCGCGATGCTCTCGGAATCCGCCGTGTTCATCTGGCACCCGATGGTCCAGATGTGGAACGACCTCGCTCGGATTATCGGCTCTCCACCAGTAGACGGATTCCGGTCCGCTCCTCGCCGTCGATCGAGATGTCGATGAAAGCGGGGATGCACACCAGGTCGAGGCCGCCGGGAGCGACATAGCCCCGCGAGATGGCGATCGCCTTCACCGCCTGGTTGATTGCCCCGGCTCCGATTGCTTGCACCTCGACCCTGCCTTTACTGCGGATCACTCCAGCGATGGCGCCGGCCACGGCAACCGGCTTGGAGGTGGCTGACACTTTCAGCACCTCCACCGGAGCGCGTTCCCCTGACATTGCTGGATCTCCTGTTAAGAGTGTTCTCTGTCGACTCGCTGGATCGATGTTGCCCGGCCGCTGGAGGCACTAATGGTAACCAGTACCGAGTTGAAAGTCACAGGTCCGGAGGCCACCACGAACCGGTTCGGAACGCCGGTCAGAAAGCGCTTCAAAACGACGTCTTTGTCCATGCCGATGCAGCCGTCGCGAGGCCCCACCATGCCGACGTCCGTGACGTAGGCGGTACCTCCGGGCAGAACCCGGGCGTCGGCTGTCGGGATGTGCGTGTGGGTGCCGACGACCGCGCTGACCCGCCCGTCCAGGTACCAGCCCATGGCCGTCTTCTCGGAGGTCGCCTCGGCGTGCATGTCGCAAAGGACGATGCGGTGGTTCGGATGCGCGGCAAGGATCGCGTCGGCGGCGCGAAACGGGTCGTCGATGCTCTCGACGAAGATCCGGCCCATCACGTTCATGACCAGGACCTCCTGGCCGCCGGCCTCGAGCGTGCACCAACCCGTGCCGGGGGCGCCCGGCGGATAGTTCGCCGGCCGTGTGACGCGCTCCAGGTGCGGCAGCTCCGCCAGGAACTCCTTCTGAGCGAATACATGGTTGCCGGTGGTGATCACGTCGGCGCCGGCCCCCTTGATCTCGTCGACGAGCTTGGCGGTAAGGCCAAACCCGGCTGCGGCGTTCTCTCCGTTGACCACTGTCAGGTCCGGCGTCAGCTCGCGCTTCAGCCCCGGCAGGATCGCCTTGACCGCCTCCCGCCCAGGATGTCCGACGACGTCGGCGACGAACAGGATCCGGAACTCTTCCGAGCTCACCGGTCAATTGTCGGCAAAAACAAAAAGGGAGCCCGACTGCCGGGCTCCCTTGGGATAGTTACTTCGCGTATTCGACGGCCCTGGTCTCTCGGACCACGGTGACCCTGATCTGACCAGGAAAGCTGAGCTCTGACTCGATGCGCTTGGCGATGTCCCGAGCCATGAGCTGGGCCGCCGCGTCATCGATCTGCTCCGGCTTGACCAGGATCCGGACCTCGCGGCCGGCCTGGATCGCGTACGACTGCTGGACTCCCTGGAAGGAATTCGCGATCTCCTCCAGCTTCTCCAGGCGCTTGACGTAAGCCTCCAACGATTCGCGGCGCGCACCCGGGCGGGCCGCCGAGATGGCGTCTGCAGCGATGAGCAGCAGCGCCTCCTGGGTTTGCGGCTCCTCGTCGTAGTGATGAGCTCGCACTGCATGCACGACCGGGGCGGGCACCCCGTGGCGCTGCAGCAGGTCTGCCCCGATCACCGCATGCGAGCCCTCGACCTCGTGATCGATGGCCTTGCCGATGTCGTGAAGCAGGCCTGACAGCTTGGCGATACGAACGTCGGCGCCTATCTCCGAAGCCATCATGGCTGCGAGGAAGGCGACCTCCTTGGAGTGGTTGAGCACCTGCTGCCCGTAGCTGGTGCGGAATCGCAGGATTCCGAGATGGCGGACGACCTCGGGGTGAAGACCCTGGAGGCCGACCTCGAGCACCGCGGCCTCGCCCTCCTCCTTGACCCTTTGCAGGACCTCCTGTCGGGACTTGGCCACGATTTCTTCAATGCGTGCCGGATGAATCCGGCCGTCGACGATGAGCTTGTTCAGCGCGACCCTTGCCACCTCGCGGCGCACCGGGTCGAAGCCGCTGATGATCACCGCCTCTGGCGTGTCATCCACGATCAGGTCGATTCCAGTCGCTTGCTGCAGGGCGCGGATGTTGCGGCCTTCTTTGCCGATGATCCGTCCCTTGAGCTCATCGGTCGGCAGCGGCAGAACCGAGACCGAGACCTCGGCGGTCTGGTCGGCGGCGATCCGCTGGATCGACTCCGTGACGATCTCCCTGGCGCGGCGCTCGCTTTCGTCGCGAGCCGCCAGCTCTGACTCCCGGACCTTCCGCGCAACCTCGTTGCGCAGGTCCTGCTCGACCTGGGCCATCAGCACGCCCTGAGCTTCCTGGCGGGTCATCTTGGCGACCCGCTCGAGCTCGAGCTGCTGCTGGCGCTTGTGATCTTCGAGCTGAGCCCTCAGCTCATCAAGCCCCTTTTCCTTGTCGCCGAACTCACGCTCGCGACGGTTGAGGTCCTCGCCCTTGCGGTCGAGGTTCTCCTCTTTCTGGAGCAGGCGCTTTTCGATCTGCTGCGACTGTGCCCGGTATTCCCGGGCTTCCTGTTCGGCGGCGGTGCGGATCTTGACCGCCTCCTCCTTGGCTTCGAGCAGCTTCTCCTTGGCCTGAGTCTCCGACTCGGCCATGACCTGCTGCGCTTTGGCTGCGACGGCGCCAGCGCCGTCCCCGGACCGCCTCTGCAAGTACAGATACGCGGCACCGATGCCAACCAGGAGGGCCGCCACCAGTGCTGGTACGAAGACGTATGCAGACATGTGACATGCACCTCATGTATTCGCTTGTCAAAGTGCGGAACCGTCCTCGAAGGAGCCGGTCAGCGACCGGTCCCGAGATGGGTTGGCTCTATGACCGGAGACGCCCCGGCGCCTCGCGTGGAGTCAAATTTTAGGCGCCCTGGCCACCCTGCCGCTCCGCCAGCACGGCCCGGCAGGCAGCGCGGACGATGCCTGAAGGAAACCCTCGCCGCAGCAGCTTGACCCCCACGCGATCGAGCATCTCCCGATACCCGATCTCCCGGCCTCGGGGGCACATACGTTCGGCCATTGCCGTGGCCGATGCCAGCTGCGTCTCGGCGTCGAGCCCGGCCAGCGCCTCCGCCGAGCCCTGGCGGTCGATCCCTTTCGCCGCCAGCTCGGCCGAGACCGCCAGGGAGCCCCGGTTCGCACTCCTGCGCCGAACCAGGCCTCGCGCGAAGGCGGCGTCGTCGAGGTAGCCCATCTCGGTGAGGCGCGCCATCGCGGACCCCACCTCGTCCTCCTCGTAGCCCCGGCGCGCCAGCTTCTGGCGCATCTCGGCTTGCGAGTGGGCGCGGCGGGCGAGCAGCGTCAGCCCCGCGGCAATAGCCGTCCCTAATGGAGGGCGGCGGGGGCTCCTCCGGCTAGAACTCCTCCCCGCCACCGGATGCGACCTTCATGGGCACGACCTTAGCCGGCGCCTGACCGCCCGCGGCAGTTGCCCGGACTTTGGCCTCGATCTCGCTTGCCAGCGTCGGGTTCTCGCGCAGGTAGTTGCGCACGTTCTCGCGTCCCTGCCCGAGGCGTTGATCGCCATATGACATCCAGGTGCCGCTCTTGTCGAAGATCGCGTACTCGAGGGCGGCGTCGATGAGCGAGCCCTCGCGTGAGATGCCTTCGTTGAACAGGATGTCGAACTCCGCAGCTCGAAACGGCGGCGCGACTTTGTTCTTGACGACCTTGACCTTGACGCGGGCGCCGACCGAGTCCAGCCCGTTCTTGATCACCTCGACCTTGCGGATGTCGAGCCGGATAGATGAGTAGAACTTCAGCGCTCGACCGCCGGGCTGAGTCTCGGGGTTGCCGAACATGATCCCGATCTTCTCGCGCAGCTGGTTGAGGAAGATCACCGAGCAGTTGGACTTGGAGATCGCCGCGGTCAGCTTCCGCAGCGCCTGCGACATGAGGCGCGCCTGAAGTCCGACGTGTGAGTCGCCCATCTCGCCTTCGATCTCGGCCTTCGGCACCAGGGCCGCCACCGAGTCGATGACGATCACATCGACGGCGTTCGATCGCACCAGCACCTCGACGATCTCGAGCGCCTGCTCGCCCGTGTCGGGCTGGCTGATGAGCAGGTCGTCGATCTTCACCCCAATGCGCGACGCGTAGATCGGGTCGAGCGCGTGCTCTGCGTCGATGAAAGCCGCCACGCCGCCCTGCTTCTGAGCCTCGGCGATGACGTGCAGCGCCAGCGTCGTCTTGCCGGCCGACTCCGGTCCGTACAGCTCGGTGACGCGGCCGCGCGGAATGCCCCCCACTCCCAACGCCAGGTCGAGGAGTAGCGCGCCGGTCGGGATGACCGTGATCTCGCGCTGTGCCGCCTGCTCGCCGAGCTTCATGATCGAGCCCTTGCCGTAGCTCTTCGTGATCTGCGCGATCGCGCTGTCGAGTGCCTTTTCTTTTTCCAATCCAGATGCCTCCTACGTCGTTGCGGCGAGTGTTCTATGTCGAGGTGCAGAACGCAATCTCATCTTTACAGGACCTGGCCGTTCGCACATGGTAGCGAACAGGTGTTCGGAGTGTCAAGCACTCTTTACAGTGCTCTTGCCGGCAGCGACGGAACGGGCCGATTCGGCCAGCATCTTGAGCGCCTCCACCGCCGCCTCGCGGCGATTGGCCCAGCGATCGCCCAGGAAGGTGAACTCCTGGCTCGACGTCCGTGAGGGGGTTGCCACCGCGATGTAGGTGAGGCCGACAGGCTTGTCGGTGCCGTCGGCGTCGGGCCCGGCGATGCCAGTGACGCCCGCGGCCAGCGCCGTCCCGAAACGGGCTCGAGCGCCGTTGGCCATCGCCTCGGCGACCTCCGCGCTCACCGCACCATGGTCTGCAATGAGCTTGCCGGCCACCCCCAGCAGCTTCTCCTTCGCCGAGTTCGAATAGGCGACCACGCCGCCGATGAAGTAGGTGGAGCTGCCCGGAAGATCGGTGACGAGGGCAGCCAGCAGGCCGCCCGTGCACGACTCCGCCAGCGCGAGCGAGAGGCCGCTCTCGGCGAGGAATCCGCCCAGCTCGCGCGCCGCCGGCTCGACCGACGATTCGACGCGCGGCGCGCCGGCCGGCACAAGGACATGGCGCCACCGCCAGATGTAATCGAGGCCGCTGCCGACCGTGAACAGCACCGCGAAAGCGACCGCGAGCGTCGCCGGCAATCCGAGCAACGGATACGGCCGCTGCAGGATGAGCAGGGTCACGGCGACAACCTGCGTCACGGTCTTCGTCTTGCCCAGGGGCGCGGCCGCGATCACGCCGCCTTGACCCGCCGCGGCCGTGCGCAGCAGGGTGATGAGCAGCTCGCGCGAGAAGATCACGACCACCACCCACGCCGCGACCAGTCCTTCCTGGACGAGCACGATCAGGACTGACAGCACGAACAGCTTGTCCGCCAGCGGGTCGAGGAATTTGCCGAGGTCGCTCACCGTCCCCTGACGCCGCGCGATCTGCCCGTCCATGGTGTCGGTGAGCGAGAACACGATGAAGACCGCGGCTGCCACCTGGTCGTGATAGTCGAACCGCGCCACCAGCAGGAACATCAGCGGCGGGATCGCGACGAGGCGGCTGATGGTGAGCGCGTTCGGCAGGTTCACCGAGCTCAGCCTAAACGACTATTCGAGACCGAGTCGCTCCAGCAGCTCGTCGACATCCGGCAGGTTCATCATCACCTCGCGCGATTTCGAACCCTGGTATCCGCCGATCACGCGATGCTCGGCGAGCTGGTCGACGATGCGGCCCGCGCGCGAGTAGCCGACGTTGAACTTGCGCTGAACCAGCGACACCGACGCGCCACCTTCAGCCGCGACCGCGCGAGCCGCGCGTGCAAACAACGGGTCGAGCTTGCGCTCCAAGCGCTCGCCTCCACCGGACCACTCCGAACCGGCGCCCTCCTCGAGGATCTCCTCCATGTATCGCGGCGCGCCCTGCGATTTCCAGAAGCTGACGACCGATTCGACCTCGGCGTCGCTGACGAACGCGCCCTGGATGCGCGTCGGCTTGCCCGCATCCACCGGCTGGTACAGCATGTCGCCGCGCCCGAGCAGCTTCTCCGCGCCGCCTGAGTCGAGGATGACGCGGCTGTCGACCTGCGACCCAACCGCGAATGCGATGCGCGAGGGGATGTTGGCTTTGATGAGGCCGGTGATGATGTCAGTCGACGGGCGCTGCGTGGCGATGACGAGATGGATGCCGACGGCTCGCGCCAGCTGCGCGATGCGGCATATCAGCTCTTCGATCTCGCCGGCCGCGACCATCATCAGGTCGGCGAGCTCGTCGATCACGATCACGATGTACGGCAGCTGCCGCGCGGACCTCAGCGTCGCCTTCTCGTTGTAAGCGGCGATGTTGCGGACGCCCTCCGCGGAGAACAGCTTGTAGCGACGGTCCATCTCGGCCACGGCCCAACGCAGCGCGGCCGCGGCCTGGTGCGACTCCACGAGCACCGGTAGCGCCAGGTGAGGCAGGCCGTTGAAGCCTGTCATCTCGACGCGCTTGGGATCGATGAGCAGCAGTCGCATGTGGTCGGGCGTCGTCTGGAACAAAAGGCTGGTGATGATCGCGTTGATGCACACGCTCTTGCCCTGCCCCGTCGCGCCGGCGATGAGCAGGTGCGGCATGCGCGTGAGGTCGCCCACGATCGAGGCGCCCGACACGTCGTTGCCCAGGGCGAGCGCGAGCGAATGCGTGCCCTCGCGAAACGCAGCTGTTTCAAGGACCTCGCGAATTGTCACAAGGCTTGCCGCCTTGTTCGGCACCTCGATGCCGACCGCCGACTTGCCGGGAATCGGGGCCTCGATGCGCAGCGGCGCGGCGGCCAGGGCCAGCGACAGGTCGTTCTGAAGAGCGGTGATCTTCTTCACCTGCACGCCCGGGCCCGGCTGCACCTCGAACTGCGTGACCGCCGGGCCCGTGTTCACGCCCACGACCTTGGCCGGCACGCCGAACGTCTCGAGCGTCTGCTCGATGATCACCGCGTTGCGCTTGATCTCGTCTTTCATGCGCTCGCGGCGCGCAGTGACGGTGTCGAGCATGGCGACCGGCGGCAGCTTCCACTCGATCTCAGGCAGGTCGTCCTCGGGCTCCGCCACGACTCGCAGCACCGGCTTGGGCTCGGACCCGTCAGGCTCGTGCTTGGCTTCGCGCTCACCGCGCACCGGCTCGCGTTTGGTCTGCGGCTCGGGGTCGTTGTCGATCTCCCACGGGTGCGGCGCGGTCGGAACGGGCGGATAGGCAGGGCCGACTGCTGCCGCGGCGCCGTTGGCCGCCTTGAGGGGCATGGCCTTGGGCTGCTCCGGCAGCTTCACCAGGCGCTCGAGGCGGTCGCGCTCGTTCAGGGCGGCCTTCACCGCATCCAGCACCGACTGGATGACCGCGCCCGGGCTGAAATGGATCGTGACGATGAGCCCGATCACAAGCCCGGCGACGAGCAGCGCCCATGCGTCAAACGTTCCGACCACCTCGGTGAGGGCCTGGTCGATTCCCGCGCCCAGGCCACCGCCCTGCGCTCGCGCCATGCCGAACAGTCCGATCAGCGAGAACACCGCGACCAGACCACTGATCACATCGAGCGGCCGCGGTCGCGGCGCCTTCGGCCACAGCAGGTATGCGCCTGTGCCGAGCGACGCGGCGACCGGTACGAACCATGCGCGCCCGAAGCTCCCAAGCAGCCACTCGCGGATGCCGGCAAGGATCGAGCCCTGGTTGCTCGCGGCCGCCAGCAGCCCAAGCAGTCCGATCAGGAGCAGCAGGATCCCGCCGATCTCTCGCACCTGGCGCTGCGTCAGCCGAGGTTGGACTCGCCGATGCGAACGCGTCGAACGACTCCGCGCGGAGGAAGTGCGCCGCGCGCCGTGTGAGGAAGAACGTGAGCTGCGTGCGGTGGTGCGAGGCATGCTGCGTTACCGGGGCCCGGTTCCGATGAATTCTACACCCCACCTCTTTGCCCCACGGAATCTGACGATTCCGCGGGGACCCCAGGACCGCGCCGCGTTCGGCATCCCGTCGCGGGCGATACTGTCCCGATGGCGGTCGATCCATTCGCCGAAGCCGAGGCGAGATATCGAACGCTGGTCGCGGACAGACGCGCGGGCAATCTGCAGCCACGAGCGTTCAGGCTCGCGGTGCGCGATCTCGCCGTGCTCGACAGCGAGGGACATCGCTGGATGCTGGGACCCGAGGACGGAATCTGGTACCGCCGCGAGCATGAGCGGTGGTTGCAGGCTGATCCTCCGCGCCGGCTCGTCTGCACTTACTGCGGGCATCACAATCTGGGCAGGCACAGCTACTGCGTGGAGTGCGGAAAGCGCCTGAACCGATGAGTTTTGCCTGCTCCGGCAGTCGTCTATCGTGTTGGCCTACGGCCGGTTTGCGATTTGGAGGTAGTTGCTCGTGAGCAAGGTGCGAGTGCTGGTCGGCACCCGGAAGGGTGCGTTCATCCTCAACTCGGACGGAGCCCGGAAGAGCTGGGACGTGCAGGGCCCGCTGTTCCCAGGCTGGGAGATCTATCACCTCAAAGGCTCGCCTGTCGATCCTGACCGCCTCTACGCGTCGCAGTCGAGCGGTTGGTTCGGCCAGGTGATGCAGCGATCAAGCGACGCGGGCAAAACGTGGGAGACCGTGGGCAATCAGTTCCTCTACGAGGGCGAGGTTGGGCCTCACAAGTGGTATGACGGCTCGCCTCACCCATATGAGTTCAAGCGGGTGTGGCACCTCGAGCCTTCGCTCCACGACGCCGACTTGGTATATGCGGGAGCCGAGGACGCCGCCCTGTTCCAGTCGAAGGACGGCGGCACGAGCTGGGCGGAGCTTCCCGGTATTCGGACTCACAAGACTGCGTCCGAATGGGCCCCAGGTGCGGGCGGCCTCTGCCTGCACACGATCATCATCGATCCAACCGACCACGACCGCATCTTCATAGCCATCTCGTCGGCCGGCGCTTTCCGAACTGACGACGCCGGCAAAACCTGGCGGGCCATCAACCATGGGCTGCGCTCCAACCACATCCCGGACCCGGACGCGGAGGTCGGGCACTGTGTGCACCGCCTGGCAATGCATCCATCGAAGCCCGAGACCCTCTACATGCAGAAGCACTGGGACGTGATGCGCACCGACGACGGCGGTGAGAACTGGCGCGAGGTGAGCGGCAACCTTCCAACCGACTTCGGTTTCGTCATCGATGTCAACTCGAATGACCCAGAGACCGTCTACGTGCTCCCGATCACAAGCGATTCGCTGCACTACGTGCCCGACGGCAAGCTCAGCGTGTATCGCAGCAAGACAGGCGGCGACGATTGGGAGGCCCTCACGAAGGGATTGCCCCAAGAGGACTGCTACGTCAACGTTCTTCGCGACGCGATGGCGGTCGACGGCCTCGACCCGTGTGGCGTCTACTTCGGCACTAGCGGCGGCCAGGTGTACGCGTCAGCGGACGACGGCAACAGCTGGAACGCGGTGGTGCGGGACCTGCCGGGCGTGCTCTCGGTCGAGGTGCAGACTCTGAAGTGATCCAGGTCGTGCTGCCTCGCAACCTGCAGTCGCTCGCGGGCACGGGCCGGACCGTCGAGCTGGATGTGTCCGGCCAGGCTACGCAGCGGTCGGTGCTGGATGCGCTCGAGGCGCGCTATCCGGCGCTGCTCGGGACCATCAGGGATCCGGGCACCAAGCGCCGGCGGCCGATGCTGAGGTTCTTCGCATGCGAGGAGGACCACTCGGACGACCCGATCGACGCGCCGCTGCCGAGCGAGGTTGCCGCGGGAAAGGAGCCGTACCTGATCCTGGGCGCAATCGCCGGGGGCTAGAGACCCCTCCCCACTTAGTGGGGAGGTCGGAAGGGGAGGTCAAAACCTCTATTTGACCGGGTGAGAAGCCGCCCAGACGACGCCGTAGACCAGCCCGGCCACCAGGGGTATCAGGCCGGCCAGCATCCACAGCCGCCAGTACGGGGCTCGCTCCTCGCCGCGCACCAGCTCATGTCCGCAGAAGCCGCAGAAGCGGTCGAACGGTCCTGCCACGCCGTGGCAGCTGCCGCACCGATGCAGCTGCAGGCCGCAGTGCGCGCAGCGCTGATCGTCCAGCCGGTCCAGGACCATCGCCGGCTGGTCGCAGCGCGGACACAGGCTCGGGGCGACCAGCGCGAGCGGCGGGAGCTTCACCGGATCTCAGATCTCGGTGACGACCGGAATGACCATCGGGCGGCGGCGCGTCTGCCTCCACACGGTCTTGGAAACGGCGTCGTGGATCGCCTCTTGAAGGATGTTGAGGTCGCGCGAGTCGGCCAGGCGCTTGATGACATCCACTGCCGCTTTGCGAGCGTCGGCCATCAGGTTGGAGGAGAGCTCGGGCTCGATGACGCCGCGCGACAGAAGATCGGGCCCCGCGCGCAGCGATCCTGTATCGCGATCGAGCGCCAGCGTGACCACGAGGATCCCGTCCTCGGCGAGGTGGCGGCGGTCGCGCAGCACCACCTGCTCCACGTCCCCCACCCCCAGGCCGTCGACGAACACAAGGCCGGTGCTTATCTTTTCGCCTCGCTCGATCGACTTCGCATCGAGCTCGACGGCCTCGCCGTCCTCGACCACGACGACGCGGTCGTCGGGCACGCCAGCCTCCCTTGCAAGCTCCGCATGCTGCAACAGCTGCCGGTACTCGCCGTGCACGGGGATGAAGTAGCGCGGCCGGGTCGCGTCGAGCATCTCGCGCAGCTCCTCGCGCTGCGCGTGCCCTGTGACGTGCACGTTGCCAACCTCGGAGTAGAAAACTCGCGCGCCATGTCGGTACAGGTTGTTGACGGTCTGGTGGACCATCCGCTCGTTGCCCGGGATGGGCCGTGCCGAGATCACGACCCAGTCGCCTTTGCGCACGTTCACGAGCGGGTGGCGTTGCGCCGCGAAACGCGTCAGGGCCGACATGGGCTCGCCCTGGCTGCCGGCGGTGAGCAAGAGCAGCTTCGACGACGGAATGCGATCGGCCTCCTCCAGCGGCACGGTCAATCCTTCGGGAACTTTGAGGAACCCGAGCTCGCGCGAGGTCTTGAAGTTCTGCTGGAGGCTGCGCCCGACGACGGCGACGCGGCGTTCGAACTGGATCGCCATGCGCACCAGGTGCTGGATGCGGTGGATGTTGGAGGCGAAGTTGGCGACCACGATTCGGCCTGGCGCCGAGCCGAAGATGCGCTCGAACGGCGCGTGCAGGTCGCGCTCCGAACCGGAGTGGCCCTCGCGCTCGGAGTTGGTGGAGTCGCTGAGCAAGAGCAGCACCCCCTCATCGCCGAGGCTCTTGAACCGGGCCATGTCGGTCGGAAGGCCGTCCGGTGGCGCGGGGTCGAGCTTGAAGTCACTCGTGTACACGACCCGACCGACCGGCGTCTCGATCGACAGTCCGACCGCGTCCGGGATCGAATGGCACACGGACACCGCCTCCACGCGAAACGGGCCGAGCTGAACGGCGTCGCCGATGCGGACCTCGCGCAGGTCGGACTCGCGCAGGATGCGGTGCTCGCGCAGCTTGGGCTTGAGCAGGCCGAGTGTGAGCCGGGTCCCGTAAACGGGCACGTTGAGCTTCTTCAACGCGTACGGCAGGCCGCCGATGTGGTCCTCATGGCCGTGCGTGAGGAAGATCCCGACAGGCCGCCGAGCGGCAGGTAGCGGAGTCGCCCTTGCGTCACAGCAAGCGCAGCTGCTCGGCTTCCTGCCTCTCTGGTTCGGGCTCGGGTGGTGGAGGCGGGGCGAGGAGTCGGTCGAGGTACCTGCGCACGCTGTCGAAGTCGCGCTCGAGGTCCCCGACGAGCGATCCGTTGTGCAGCGCCGCTGCCGGGTGGTAAAGCGGCACGTACGCGATCTCGCCGCGCAGCACGAGGCTGCCGTGAATGCGCGAGATCGATCCCTGCCCGGGGAGCAGGCGCTCGAGGGCGTGCCGGCCGAGCACGAGCACGACCTTCGGCTTGATGAGCTCGAGCTGTCGCTGGAGGTAGGGCTCGCAGGCCTCGGCCTCGTTGGGCATCGGGTCGCGGTTCTGAGGCGGCCGGCATTTCAGGACGTTGGTGATGTAGACGTCGGCGCGGCTCAGCCCGATGCGGGCCAGAAGCGTGTCGAGCAGCTTGCCGGCGGGGCCGACGAACGGCTCGCCCTGCCGGTCCTCATTGAAGCCAGGCGCCTCGCCCACGATCATCACGTCGGCCGGGCATGGACCGACGCCCGGAACCGCCTGCGTGCGCGTGGCGTGCAGGCTGCACTTGGTGCAGCCCCGTACCTCGTCGTGGAGGACCGCCAGCTCGGCGACGGAGTTAAGCGACTTTGACTCCGGTCTTGAACGTGATGAGGTCTCCCGCCTCGCGGATGACCTTCATGACCGACTGGAGCTGCTCGTCTGAGAGCGGCACCAGCGGCAGGCGGAAGGGTCCGGCGGGGAAGCCCATCGCCTGCAGCGCCGACTTCACCGGCACCGGGTTGGCGGCGGTGGTCATGAGCGCCTTATAACCGGCAGCAGACCCAGGTGGATGCGCCGTGCGGTCTCGTTTTCGCCGGCGATGTGCGCCTCGATCAGGCGCTTCATCGATCTGCCTGCGATGTGAGAGGTGACACAGATCACGCCATAGCCGCCGACCGCCATCAACGGCAGCGTGAAGCTGTCGTCGCCGCTCCACACGTGAAAGCCCTTCGGCTTGCCAGCGCACACCAGGCCCATCTGGTCGAGGTCGCCGCTCGCTTCTTTGACGCCGATGATCCCGGGCAGCGCCGCGCATCGCAGCGTGGTCGCGGCGGTCATGTTGACCGCGGTCCGGCCCTGGATGTTGTACATGATCGTCGGCCCCACCTCGGCGATCGCCTTGAAGTGGTGGTACATGCCGTCCTGCGGCGGCTTGTTGTAGTACGGCACGACCGCGAGCAGCGCGTCCGCCCCGGCCTTCATCGCGCGCTCGGACAGCTTGATGGAGTGATGCGTGTCGTTGCTTCCCGTGCCCGCGACCACGTTGTGGTTGGGAATTGCCTTCTTGACCACGCCGACCAGCTCCACCTTCTCGTCGTCGGACAGCGTCGGCGATTCGCCGGTGGTGCCGGAGACGACCACGCCGTCCGATCCGTCGGCGACCAACAGGTTGGCGAGCCTCTCCGCGGCGGCGAAGTCGATCGAACCATCGGCCTTGAATGGCGTGATCATCGCGGTCAGCAGGCGACCGATCTCTTTGGCCATGGTCCTAAGCCTCCTTCGTCACTTCGCGGCGCGACCCGCGGGCCGCAGAACTCCCATCTCAAGCGCCTGCTCCGCCACCTGCACGGCGTTGAGCGCCGCGCCTTTGCGGATGTTGTCGGACACCAGCCACATCGCGAGGCCGCGATCGACCGACGGATCCTTGCGGATGCGGCCGACGTAGACCTCGTCAGTGCCGGCGACGTGGCGCGGGGTCGGGTAGATCTTCGCGCTGGGGTCGTCCTCGACGATCACGCCGGGCGCCGCGCCCATCAGGGTGCGGAACTCGTCGGCGGTGATCGGGTCGCGCGTCTCGACGAACACAGACTCGCCGTGGCCGACCGGCACCGGCACGCGGACGCAGGTGGCCGCGATGCGCAGGTCTGGGAGGTGCAGGATCTTGCGCGTCTCGTTGACGATCTTCACCTCCTCTTCGTTGTAGCCGTCCGCCTCGTGCCGCCAGCCCCCGGGCACCACGTTGTATGCGAGCTGGTACGGATACACGCTGACCTCTGGCTCGGCCCCGGCGGCGATCGCCTTGGTTTGCTCCTCGAGCTCATCGACCAGCGCACGGCCTGCCCCCGACGCCGACTGGTAGGTCGACACGAGCACGCGCTCGACGCCGGCCTTCTCATGCAGCGGTTTGAGAACCACGGTCAGCGGAATGGCGCAGCAGTTCGGGTTGGCGACGATGCCCTCGTGATGGTGCAGATCCTCCGCGTTGACCTCTGCTACCACCAGCGGCACGTTGTCGCGCATGCGCCACGCGGAGCTGAGGTCGATCACCAGGGCGCCCTTCTCCGCGGCGATGGGCGCGTACATCAAGGCAATGTCGGCGCTAGCAGCGAAGAGAGCGATGTCGATGTCGTTGAACGCACCCTCGGATATCGGTTGAATCTGCAGCTGCGTCCCGTTGTAGGGCACGGTCACGCCTGCCGATCGCTCGGATGCGAGCGCGATGACCTTGTCGGCAGGGAACTTCCGCTCGGCCAGGACCTTCAGGATCTCCTGACCGACCATCCCCGTCGCGCCGACGACGGCCACGTTTAATCGCTTGGGGGTGGGCACGGCCTCAGTTTAGGGCGAAGTGGTCATCTGCGCCAGACGCGTCACCTGCTGCTGGTGCAGGGCCTGCACGAAGTTCGGGTGTACGTTGCGAAGCTCGACGAGCTTGTCGAAATATCCGGGCTGCGGCTCCATTACCTTCGCCTGCGGGATCACAAGCCTGGTGATCACCAGCCTGCCAACAAGGCCGGCGATCATCAGGAGCAGTCCGATCCAGAAGCAAACGGCCGCCAAGATCCCAA
This sequence comes from Chloroflexota bacterium, assembly GCA_005880525.1. Taxonomy (GTDB): domain Bacteria; phylum Chloroflexota; class Dormibacteria; order Dormibacterales; family Dormibacteraceae; genus CF-118. The sequence goes on from VBFW01000134.1 coordinate 16,260, forward strand.
GCGAGTCGTCGTCCATGGAGAAGGCGATGACCGCGGCGACACCCCAGAGCGCAGCCCAGGCGATGATCAGGATTACCGGCACCTGCATCGTGAGGTTGGCTGTGCGTTGGCTCGAGAGCGTGAGCGGCAGGAATCCGCTCGCCCGCTGCGAGACCGTTGATATGACGATTGCATAGATGATCAGGCCGATGCCTCCGAGGCAGATCAGCACCAGCAGGGCGTAGGCCCATTGCGGCGGCGTGGCGAACTTGAAGCGCTTCCATGTCTCGGCGGGGCGGCCGCTCATCGCACACACCGGCGGAAAATCGTTGGCTGCGAGCTGCGACCCCCAGATCTGGATCCGGTCGTTCCGTGTGATCAAGCTCCCAAACCCAGCAGCTGGTCCAGGCCTCGATAGAAACGCGGCGATTCGACCACGCGGCGGATCGCCAGCAGCACTCCAGGCGCGTATGCCTCGCGACTCGTGGTGCGGTGCGCGATGGTCAGCGTCTGTCCTGGGAGGCCGAAGATGACCTCCTGGTCGGCCACGAAACCGGGCAGCCGCACAGAGTGGACCGCGACGTTGCCCTCCTCC
>VBFW01000188.1 GCA_005880525.1 Chloroflexota bacterium
GCCGCGGCCTTTGACACCGATCCATGGGTTCGCGCGGCGGCGGCGGTGGTCGGCGCGGGCAAACGGCCGCCGTGGGAGGGATCGGCAGCCGTCTTCGACAGGCTCCGCGACGCAAACGACGTCCAACATCGGGCGGCCGCGGTGTGGGCGGCGTCCTTCGTGGGCGATCACAAGACGGTCGCGTCCGCGCTGGCGGATCCCGAGTCCCGCGTGCGCCTGGAGGGCCTGCGCAGCTTCGCGAAGATGAAGGCGGACGTCCCGGGCTCGGCCGCCGCGCTGATCGCCTGCATGCGCGACCCGGAGCCCGATGTGAAGCGGGCCGCGCTCCGAGAAGCCACGCGCTGGTCGTCCCCGCCCGAGCTCGAAGCGGACTTCGTGGCCGCCCTCGTGCAGGGGCTGGCCAGCGGCGATCGCGAGGTGCGGCGACTGGCGGCCGAAGCGCTGGCCGCGCAGCCGCCCGCCGCGCTGGCGCAAACGCTGCCGCTCCTTCAGGGTCGGGGCGACTCGGCGCCGGCGACGATCGAGGCGCTGGTGCGCAGCGGCCGGCCCGACCTGTTCGAGCACGCGCGTGGCCACCTCGAGCACCAGATGACGGAGGGAGTTCACCTGGCCAGGCTTGGAGCGCGCATTTCGGCCGCGCATCATCGCGGCGAAGACGGCTCGGCTCAGCATGCATTCCTGCACGTCGCGCTGGACGACTACGTCGACTTCGTCGCGGAGAGCGGGCTCGCGGCCATGCGCGCGCTGCACGGAAAGCGAGGTTTCGCGACAGTGGAGCGCGGCGTTCGCTCCATCGAGCCCGGCGCTAAGGCCGAGGGCCTGGAGACGCTGCTAAACTTCGGCCCCGGCTGGCTGGCGGCGCCGCTGGCGCAGCTTCTCGACCGTGAATCTTTTGACCCGACGACGACCATGGTCACGCGTCACTACATGAAGGGCGAGCTGGTTTTCCGGGAGGGCGACGTCGGTTCGGAGCTTTACGTCGTGCTCGAAGGAGAGATCCGCATCCACCTCGACGGCGCCGGACGCGACGTGACGATTGCGCGGTTCGGCCCGAACACGGTGGTGGGGGAGATGGCCGTCTTCGACGAGCAGCCTCGATCCGCAAGCGCCGAAGCGACGATGGACACGACATTGCGCGTGCTGCGCAAGGACCGGCTGCACGTGATCGTCCACGAGCATCCGGAGGTGCTGCTGGAATTCGTGAAGAACCTGAGCCAACGCCTCCGCCAGATGGACGCCCGCCTCGAATCCTCATAGCCGAGTGCCGGCACTCGCACTCAGAAATCGCGATTTCCGGTCGTGAGTGCCGGCACTCGCACCTACTCTTCGGGGCGGACCTCGATCTTTTTTCGCGCTGCTTCCAGGCGCTCGGTGCAGATCTTCAAATAGATGCGTGCCTCGTCGACCGCCTTCAGCGCGTCCTCCAGTGACAGGTCGCCGTCCTCGAGAAGCTTCAGCTTCTCGTCCAGCTTGGCCAGCGCCTGCTCGTACGTGAGGTCCTGGCTCACGGTTCGACCTCGTCCACGCGCGCGCCAAGCCGGCCCGAGGCGAGGCTGATGCGACCCCGCCCGCCGCTCTTCACCGCGGTCGCGGCGGTCACGACCGCGCCCGACTCCGCGTCCTGCGTGATGCTGTAGCCGCGGGCCAGCACCGAATCCGGGCTCAGCGCGATGAGGCGCTCGCGGCGATGCTCGAGACCCCTCTCGGCGGACGCGAATCGAGCGGCGAGCGCGCGGTCGAGCCGGTCGCCGGCACGCCGCGACGCAAGCGAATTGATGCTGCGGTCGAGGCGCGCGAATGCCACGCCCTCCAGCCGTCTCCCGCGCTCGCGCAGCGACTCGTCGCGACGCGCGACCTGCTGTACGGGACTGAGTCGCGCGACCTCCACCCGCGCCCGCGCCAGGCGTTCAACGCGCGAGCGCAGCAAGGCCGGCAGCGCCTGCACCAGCCGCTCCCGGCGCACCCGCAGCCGCTCCGCCTCGCGCTCGATGCGCATCGACTGCTCGCGGTCGAGGCGGCGCCCGCGCTCGCGCAGCTGCGCCAGCAGGTCCGCCTTCTTCGGAACCACCCGCGCACCCGCCTCGGTCGGCGTGCGGCACTCGGCGTCGGCCACCATGTCGGCCACGGTGCGGTCGGATGTGTGCCCGAGCGCCGTCACGACGGGCAGCCGCGAAGACAGGATCGCCCGGGCGATCACCTCGTTGTTGAACGCGAACATCTCCTCGAAGCTCCCGCCGCCGCGCGCGATGATCACGACGTCAGCCAACTGCTCCGAGTTGCACCGGCGCAGCGCGCGCGAGATGCTGCCCGGCGCGGCGTTGCCCTGCACCTGCACCGGGTACACGACGACGCCCATGTTGGGATAGCGCTCCCAGATCGTCTCCTGCAGGTCGTGGATGACCGCGCCGGTGGGCGAGGTCAGCAGCGCGACCGCTCGCGGCAGGAAGGGCAGGGGTCGCTTGCGCTTCGAGTCAAATGCGCCCTCGGCTTCGAGGCGGCGCTTCAGCTCCTCCAGGCGCGCGCGCAGCTTGCCGATGTCGTCGAACTCGACCTGGTCGACGACAAACCGGACGGTCCCGTACTGCGCCCAGTAGTCGACGCGGCCGCGGAAGATGAAAACGTGGCCGTCCTCCGGGAGCGTGGTCACGCGCCGGGCGTCGTCCGCGTAGATGAACGCGTTGATGAGGCTCTGCCCGTCCTTGATCGCGAAGCTGTAGTGGCCCTTCGTGCCCTTCTTCATGCCGCTTACCTCGCCCTTCACGAGAAGAGCCGTAAGGGGCCGCAGCTCGCGCTGTATCTCCTTGGCGAGCTCGGTCACGGTGAACGGCCGGGCCGCTTCTTCGGGCCGAATCATCCTGGTTAGCTTAAATTGCCGTCATGACCGTCTCGGACGCAACCACCCCGGCTCGCCCCGCGGCGTCCAGCGAGCGGCGCCCGATCACGGTGCTGTTCGCGGACATCGCCGGGTCGACCGCGATCGCCGAGAGGATGGACCCCGAAGACTGGACCGTGCTCGTCGGTGAAGCGTTCCGGCGCATGAACAGCACGATCGAGCGCTACGAGGGCACCATCGCCCGGCTCATGGGCGACGGCGTGCTTGCCTTCTTCGGGGCGCCGACCGCGCATGAGGACGATCCCGAACGAGCGATGCGCTGCGGCCTGGACATGGTTCGCGAGATCGACGCGCTGAGCGTGGGGCAAAAATCGCCCGACGCGCACTCGCTTCGGGTCCGTGTCGGCATCAACTCGGGACCGGTGGTCGTAGGGGTGGTCGGCACCGAGACCGCGAACGAGTACACCGCGATGGGGGACACGGTCAACGTCGCCGCCCGCATGCAGGGCAACGCACGCCCCGGCAGCGTGCTCGTCACCTCGGCCACGCACCGGTTCGTGTCGGCGCTCGTCGAATCGGTCGACGTCGGCATGCTCGAGCTGAAAGGCAAGACCGAAACCGTTCACGCGTACGAGATCACGAGCCTGAAGGCGGACGCCGTGAAGTCACGAGGTCTGCTCGGGGTGCGCGCGCCGATGATCGGCCGCGACCGGCAGCTGGCAAAGCTGGAGGAGGTGTTCAGCATCGTTCGCGCCGGCCAGGGCCGCGTGGCGAGCGTCCTCGGCGAGCCCGGTCTTGGCAAGAGCCGGCTGCTGGCCGAGCTCCATGCCAGTCTCCGCCGCTCTGGCGCCCCCGTTCGCTGGATCGACGGACGGTGCCTCTCCTACGGGGAGACGGTTCCCTACCACCTCGTTGTCGACGTCGTGCGTTCGCTCATCGGCGTGAACGCTGCCGCGGATGAGGCGCACGTCGCGCAGGCGTTGGAGACCCAGCTGCGGGACCTGCTCGGGGACACCTGGGCCGAGAACTACGCGTACCTCGCCCACCTGCTCTCACTCCCGCTGGCTCCCGAGATGCAGGCCCGCCTCTCCATCCTCGAGATGGAAGCGATCAAACGTTATGTGGCGTCACTCGTCAACGTGCTTCGTGCCATGAGCGCGCGCGGTCCGATCGTCCTCGTGTGCGACGACGTGCACTGGGCCGACAGCGCGTCCGTAGACGTGCTGTTGCAGGTGGAAGCCGGCCTCGCGGCGCTCCCGGTTTTCTTGATCCTCAGCTCGCGCGTCGAGCGCGCATCGGCCGGCTGGCGTCTGATCTCCGGCGCTCGCGACGTGTTCGGAGATGCGCTGACCGAGATAAGGCTCGAGCCCCTCTCGCTCGAGGACAGCCGAATACTTGTCTCCAATCTGCT
>VBFW01000100.1 GCA_005880525.1 Chloroflexota bacterium
TCCGTAGTAGGAGGTGTCCGCCTCGGCCATTGAAAACTGGGTCGCGTAGAAGGCGAGGCGGTCCTCCGAGGTCTTGACCGCCATCGGGTAGAAGAGCCGGGAGTCGATCAGCGAGCGGTCGATCCAACCGGCGATCCCACTCCTGACTGCCATCTCGGCGCGATCGTGGCACAGGGCACCAAGGCGGGCGTTATGATCCCGCCAGCCTTGGGCCGCTTCATCCGCTACTGGTACACGTACCGCACGGTCGTCGCCGTGCTGCTGGGGATCCTCGTCAGCGGCTCGATGTACTGGCTCTACACGCAGCAGGTCGCATGTGACAACCAGGACCCGAGCTGCGCCATCCGCCTCTCGCTGCACCCGGAAGACCGGCTCTTCTTCGAGTCGACCGACCCCAACATCGTGTTGGTCGGCATCGACGACCACTCCATTCCCGCGTTGGGAGGTCGCTTCCCACTGGACCGCAGCGAGTACGCGAAAGCACTTAAGGTCCTGAACCAGGACGCTGCCGGCGCGGTGGCGTTCGACATCGGCTTCTCCGACCAGGGCCGGACCGACGATGGCGACAACGCGTTCGCCGCCCAGCTGGCGGTGACCAAGGTGCCGGTGGTGCTGGCCTACGGGTCCAGCGGCCCGCTCCAACTCGGCGACGGCCAGGTTTCGATGACGGGCACCGACCAGATCCCGCTGCGAAAGTTCCGCTGCGCCGATCTGTTCTCGTCGGCCACCATCGCGCAGTGCGCCAATCCCTATCCCAACGTGACCCTCGGCTCGACAAACCTGAACCCCGACGCAGACGGCATCGTGAGGAAGATGCCGATGTTCGTGCAGCCGTCCTGCACGGTGACGGTCAGCTGCGTGACCTCGACGATCGATGCGCTGGGCTTCGCGACCTACCGCGCTTTCGCCTTGCAGGGCTTGCAGGGACCTGACCTGACGTACTCGCCCGACGGCGCTCTCTTCGGCTCTACCTGGACCAAGTCATTGCCGGTGGACCAGCACGGCCAGGCGATCATCAACTTTTCAGGCGGTCCCGGCGCCTACCAGTTGCGCCACGAGTACTACTCGTTCTCCGACCTCGTCTCGGGGAGCCTGCCGGCCGACACTTTCGCCGGCAAAGTCGTGCTCATCGGCAGCTATTACCTGACGGGCGCCCAGGACGAGCACCTGACCCCGACCTCCGTCGGCAGCACGAGTGCGGCGCAGGTCTCCGCCGGCATGGCCGGGCTCGAGGTCCAGGCCAATTTGGTCCAGATGCTGCTGTCGGGCCCGAAGGCCTTCCTGTCCCCAGAGCCGCCGCTGGTCGTGTTGCTGATCATCTTCGCCCTCGGCCTGTTCATGGCCCTGGTAGCGGCGCGGCTTTCAGTCCTTTGGGGCCTCATCGCCACCGCAGGCGCTTTGGCGGTGTTCACATTCGGCATGGGGGGCCTCGCGTATTTCAGCAATATCGTCCCCGACCTGTTCCATCCGTGGATGGCGCTCGCGCTCACGTACACAGGGGTCACCGCCTATCGAGTGCTCTATGAGGACCGCGAGCGGCGGAAGGTCACGACGCTGTTCGGCCAGTACCTGAAGCCTGAGATCGTCGCGCAGCTCGCCAAGACTCGCGGCGGCGCGGACGAGATCTTGCGCGGTGGCGATCGCCGCGACATCACTCTGCTCTTCATCGACATTCGCGGCTTCACCTCGATGTCGGAGTCGATGGCCGCCGAGGATGTGACGACCCTGATCCAGATGTATCTGGATCACATGAGCGACATCATCTTCACCTGGGACGGGACCATCGACAAATACGTCGGCGACGAGATCATGGCGCTGTGGAACGCGCCGCGCGACCAGGAGAACCACGCGCTGCTGGCGGTCCGATGCGCGTACGACATGATCAACCGCGCGCCGGAGCTGCAGCAGCAGCTGATGGCCAAGGGCCTGCCGCCGATCCGCTGGGGCATCGGCGTGAACACCGGGCCTGCCGTGGTGGGCAACATGGGCTCGCACAGCCGGCTGCAGTACACGGCGCTGGGTGACACGGTCAACACCGCCGCGCGTTTCTGCGCTAACGCGCCGGCCTACCACCTCCTCATCGGCCAGCAGACCTACGACATGTGCAAGGACTTCATCGCCGTCGACCTGGTGCCCGGCGTCCAGCTGAAAGGAAAGTCAGCCGAGACGTTCCGCATATACCAGGTGACCGCGATCCGCGAGACGACCGGCGCCCCGTGGGTGCAGTTCCCTACCGACATGGCGGCGGACTCGCACCGCCAGTTCACCCAGCAGTTCACGCAGAAGACGATCCTCGCCGCGGGGATGCTGGCCTCGCGCGACATCCTGATCGGCACCGAAGCCGAGCAGGTGCTGGCCGGTCAGGCGGCGCCGGCCGACGGGCAGGACGGACCGGCCGGCTAGCTCGTCAGCCCCGGCCCAGGGCTTTCCTGGCAGCGGCGGCGATGTCGGCGTTCGTGTTGGCGTGCCCGGCGATGCCCCACCCGCCATCGGGCGATTCGACCAGCAGCACCCAGGTGCGCTCCGACAACGTTGGGTCGCCGGCGGCCGCGGCGACGATGTGGGTGAGCTCCTCCACCACGCCCAGCTGCTTCTCTCGGTTCAAGACGCCCTGCGGTGTCAGGATCTGGACGCGCACGTGGCCGCTGTCGCCCGACACGTTCGAAATCGCATCCGACGGCATCTCGTGCACGAACGCCGCGGTGTTGTCCTTGAACAGCGGAATTTCCGGGACTCCCTCCCACCGCATCACCGCCGCGGCCAGGTCTCGCGCCAGCGCCTTCGTGTCCCGAAACGTCCCGGCCTTCGCGTACACGTCAATCATCGGCATCGTTCTGTCTCTCCCAGCACTGAAACTATGTCGAGCGTCATAACGCCCACATCCTAGCTATGCTTTGCGTCATAGTCAAGGCCGGCGATGACGAGTGACAGCCGCGCGCGCATGGTGCGAAGCGCAGCCTCGCTTATCCGCACCAGGGGCGTGACAGGTACCTCGTTCTCAGACGTGCTGGCCGACAGCGGGGCGCCTCGCGGCTCGATCTACCACCACTTCCCCGAGGGCAAGGAGCAGCTCGCCGCCGACGCGATCAAGTGGACGTCGGAGCGCGTCCTCGCCCATCAGCGCGAGTGCCCTGCCTCGACGCCCGAAGGGGTGCTGGACTGGTTCATCGACATGTGGCGGCAGGTGGTGGTCAGCTCGGGAGGTCGCGCCGGGTGCGTGGTCGCCGGGGTGGCGGTGGACACCGATGTGGAAGCCGGACCCATGACACTGGTGCGCGCCACCTTCAGGTCCTGGATGGACCTGCTGACAGGTCAGCTGCAGACGACCGGCCTCACGCCAGCTCGTGCCTCGGCGATGGCGACGGCGACGCTCGCGGGCATGGAAGGCGCGCTCATCTTGTGTCGGGCTGAACGGAGCGCGGCGCCGCTCGAGACGATGGCTGCCGAGCTGAAACGGTTGCTGCCGGCGGCTAGTGGGAGACCGCGAGCAGGATCGCGGCGGCGGCGATCGGGCCGAACGTGATCACGAGCAGGCTCATGCAACCGGCGCCCGATGCGACAGGTCCGCTCCGGGATCCAGGCTGCGCTGCCACCCAGGGCACAAGCGGTCCGCGATGCCGGATACGGCCTCGTCGAACTCCTGGCCATTCTGGTATCGATCCTCGGGTCGCTTGGAAAGTGACTTGAGGACGACTTCCTCGAGCGGCGGGTCCAGCCCGGGCTTGAGCACCGACGGCGGCTTCGGCGGCGCCTGCACGTGCTTGGCCATGAGCGTGAAGGGGCCGTCGGCCTCGGATGCCGTGAACGGCGGCTGGCCGACGATGAGCTCGTAGAACATGATCCCGGCCGAGTACAGGTCGCTGCGGCCGTCGACCTTGCTCGATGCGACCTGCTCCGGCGACATGTACTGGGGCGTGCCTACGGTGGTGCCGGTCTTGGTCGCGGTTGAGCCTGGCCCACCCGAGTCGTCTGTGAGGCGCGCGATGCCGAAGTCCGCGACCTTGACGTCGCCCTCGTCGGAGATGAGAACGTTCTCGGGCTTCATGTCGCGGTGAACGATCGCGTGGCGGTGCGCGTAGTCCAGCGCCTGCAGCACGCCGTGCATCACCGCGAAAACCTGCGGCAGAGCTATCGCCCCGCGGTTGAGCAAGTCGCGCAGCGACTTGCCGCGGACGAATTCCAGGACGATGTAGTTCGCGCCCTGGATCTGCTCCATGTCGTAGACCTGGACCAGGTTCGGGTGGCTGGTGCGGGCCATGACCTGGGCTTCCTGGAGGAAGCGCTTGAGAGCGATCGGGTCGGCGGCGGCCGACGGGACGAGCTCCTTGATCGCGACCTCACGGCCGAGCCCGGTCTGCTCCGCGAGGTAGACGGCACCCATGCCGCCACGCCCCAGCTCGCGTTTGACCACGTACTTGCCGATGTGCCTTTCCGCCATGCTCGGCGGAGGCGTCACCCCAGGCTTCGGAAGCGTCGGCATGAGCCGCATGGTTGCGGCGTCCTGGCCCGGGAAGCTGCTTACGGGCGGCGGGCTCTGACTGGGAGCCTGTGGCGCCGGCGGGGTAACCGGCTCGCCAGGCGTCGCAGGCACGTTGGTGCCGTCGCGGCCGCCGTCTTGCCCTGGTTGACCCCCTTCGGTCATCTCGCCCGGAGCCTATCAGAGGAACTTGTTACGGGTATGGCGTTTTCGCGGCATTAAACCGATAATCGGCGCGCAAATCGCCAGCCGCATAAGAGGAGGAAATCTATGTCGCAGATCCCGCCGCCGCCACCGGGGCAGCCCACGCCAATGGGCGCAGCGCCAGGTGGCTCGGCCAGCAACAAGAACCTGTACACGATCCTTGCCTGGGCATTGTTCCCACCGATCGGCAGCCTCATCTTTCTGTTTGTCGGCAAGGACGACCCGGACGTAAAGAACAACGCCGCTCAGGCGACCGTCATCCACGGCGCAGCACTGGTGATCTACATCATCCTTTGGGTGCTGGCCACCGTCACCGCCGGCATCCTGTTCTTCCTGCCGCTTCTGTGGTGGGTCGTCTGGTTCATCATCTGGGTTGTCGGCCTGATCCTCGCGCTCCAGGCAGGCGGCCGGCGCGTCAGCTTCCCCGTCCTCGGCCCCATGGTCGCGAGCTACGTACCCGCAGTTGAGGGCTGGGCCAAGTAAGAAGAGTCGCTTAGCACGATTGCTGAAAGGCCCTGCCGGCGCGGGGCCTTTCCCTTTTTATTCGGCCTTCAGCTGCGCGATCGCCTGCGTGATGCCGTCTCGAAGCTCGTCGCGCTCCGTGCGCAGCAGGTTCACCTCCGCCCTTGTCTCATCCAGCTGCCTGCGCAGCCGAGTGAGCTCCGCCTGCAGCGGAGGGATTCGTGGGTCCTGGTCGCCCGTGTTGCCCTGCGCGTCGGCCACCTCGAGACGGGCACGCTCGAGCGCGACCTTGAGCTGGCGCCGCTCGGCCAGCAGCTCCTGGACGAGAGACTCGGACGGCTTACCCGGCTCTTTCGACATACCGGCACAGGCCTGGCTGAAATTCGCGCAGCCTGAGGTGCTCCATCTCTCCGCGGAGGAACCGAGCCTTCAGCTCGAGGCTTTTGATGCCCTTCGAGGATTCATAAGGAAAGCGGTAAAGCTTGCCGGAGTCGACCAGCATGCAAAGGGCGAGCTGCTCTCCATCTTTCTCGATCACCTTCTTGTAGCAGGGCACGGTGCGTCGCGCGATCTCGACTTTTTTGAAGCCGCCGACGCGGCCGGCGAGCACGGCGATGGGGCCACGCATGTGTTTCGGGAATGAATGCTAAGTCAGCAGCGAAAGCTGTTTGGGTGGTGGAGGGGGCTGCAGCCTGATGGGGCGGCGGTCGCGCACCTGATGGATATCGCGCAGCCGAGCCACCTCTCGCATCGACGGCTCGGCGAGGGCCGCGGGCAGGTACGGGCGGTCGCGGTACATGCGCTCGTATTTCGGCACGAGCTCCGGCCAGTGGCGCTGGAGCACGGTCATGAAGTGCTCGCGAGTGCCCGGGCGCAGGTGCAGCATGCCGCCCCAGACGCCG
>VBFW01000101.1 GCA_005880525.1 Chloroflexota bacterium
TGACGTGGAGATGGTCGCGCGGTACGCGGACATCCTTCAGCTCGGCACTCGCAACATGCAGAACTACGCGCTGCTGCAGGAGGCGGGGCGTTCGGGCAAGCCCGTGCTGCTCAAGCGCGGAATGTCCTCGACGATCGAGGAGTGGCTGCTGGCGGCCGAGTACGTGCTGTCGCAGGGCAACCGCGGCGTGATCCTCTGCGAGCGCGGCATTCGCACGTTCGAGACCGCGACCAGGTTCACTCTGGACCTCAACGCGGTGCCGCTCGTGCGCGAGCTCTCGCACCTGCCGGTGATCGTCGATCCGTCCCAGGCGACCGGCCGCCATTCGCTGGTCGGCCCGATGTCGCTCGCCGCCGTCGCAGGCGGCGCGCACGGACTCATCGTCGAGGTGCATCCCACGCCCAACCAGGCACTGTCTGACGGCGCCCAGTCGCTCGACTTCGCGGCGTTCGACCGGCTGATGGCCGATCTCAGGCGCCTGCTGGGCGCGATGGCCAAACAGCTCGCCTAGTGGCGACCGTCGCGGTCATCGGCCTTGGCCTCATGGGCTCGTCGTTCGCGCTGGCGCTCAAGGAAACGGGGAACCATGTCGTCGTGGGCAGCGATCGAGACCCGCGCGTCGTGCAGAAGGCACTTGACCGCGGCATCGTGAGCAGCGCGGCCTCAGATATGAGCATCGTCGAGATTGCTGACGTCGTCGTACTGGCCCTACCCATCCGGGCCATGCGCGAGACGTTGAACGGTCTCCGCGGCCGCATCGCCGGCAAGGCGGTGACGGACATGGCGAGCACCAAGGCCAGGGTCATGCAATGGGCAAAGGCCGCGGAGGTGACGATGGTGGGGGGCCATCCGATGTGCGGCAAGGAGTCGTCGGGCATCGACGCCGCCGACGCGACGCTCTTCGAAGGCGCGGCGTGGGTGCTGACGGCAGATTACGGCGCGGTCACGAAGCTGGTCGAGTCTGTCGGCGCGCATCCGGTTTTCATGAATGCAGAGACCCATGACCGCCTGGTGGCCGGCGTGAGCCACGCGGCGTTCCTGCTGTCGATCGGGTATGTGCTCGCGCTGTCGCACCAAGGGGACTGGCTCGAGGCGTCGAAGGTCGCGAGCAGCGGATTTCGCGACATGAGCCGCCTCGCTGCCGGCGACCCTGAGCTTTACGCGGGGATCGCCGAGACCAACCGGGAAAACATGGTCGCGATGCTCGACGTGATCAGCGCCGAGCTCGCTCGCCTGCGCCGTCACCTCGAGGCGGACGACCCGCGGCTGGTCGAGCTCTTCGAGGAGGCTCGATCTGTCCGCGAGCGCTGGGCTCGCGACAACGCGTGATCGCCACCGTCCGCGGGGCGCGGAAGCTTCGTGGCGAGGTGAGGCTGCCCGGCGACAAGTCGATCTCCCACCGCGCGCTCATCCTCGGCGCACTCGCGGACGGCACGAGCAGCGTGCGCGGCCTTTCGCAAGGTGCGGATGTCCGCTCGACCGCCGCGTGCCTGCGGGCCCTGGGCGTCGAGGTCGACCAGGGCACGGTCGCCGGACGCGGCGTGAGTGGGCTGCGCCAGGCCGGCGGTCCGCTCGACTGCGGCAACTCGGGCACCACGATGCGCCTGCTGGCGGGAGTGCTCGCCGCGCAGGACTTCACTTCCGAGCTGACCGGCGACTCATCGCTGCGCAATCGACCGATGGACCGGGTGGTCGAGCCATTGAAGGCGATGGGGGCGGACGCGAGCTGGCCGCCGCTGCGCGTTGGTGGTCGCGGGCCACTTCATGGCATCGAATACCGGCCGCAGGTCCCGAGCGCGCAGGTCAAGTCGGCGGTGCTGCTGGCCGGCCTGTTCGCCGATGGCATCACCGAGGTGGTGGAATCCATCGCCACGCGGGATCACACCGAGCGGATGCTGCGGGCGATGGGCGCGCCGGTGACACCGAAGGGAAACGGCGTTCGTGTGGAGCGGGCCGCGCGGCTCCGGCCCCTGGCGCTGGCCATTCCGGGCGACCTCAGCGCCGCCAGCTTCTGGCTGGTCGCGGGCGGGCTCATCGCCGGCTCGCGAATACGCATCCGCGACGTCGGCCTGAACCCGACACGGACGGCCTTCGTCGAGCTCCTGAGGCGCACTGGCTTCGGCGTCGCGGCGGGCGCCACGAGCGAGGCCGCCGGCGAGCCGGTCGGATGGCTCGAGGTCGCGGGCGCCAGCGATCTTGCGCCGGTGAATCTCATCGCCGGCGACGCGGCGGCCATGATCGACGAGCTGCCAGTGCTGGCGGTCGCCGCCACGCAGCTTCCCGGCACGAGCCGCATCGAGGGCGCGCGGGAGCTGCGGGTCAAGGAGTCGGACCGCATCGAGGCGATGACCGAAGGGCTGGAGGCGATGGGCGCCGACATCACTACGCTCGACGATGGGTGGGAGATTCGCGGTCCGTCACGCCTCGAGGGCGCTCGCGTTCTCTCCCACGGCGATCACCGTGTTGCCATGGCGTTCGCCGTGGCGGGCCTGCTCGCCCGAGGCGAGACCACCATCGAAGGCGCGGAGTGCGCGGACATCTCGTTTCCGGGTTTCTTCGACCAGCTGGACTCGCTGACGGCAGCATGCTGAAAGTTCGCACCGATCTCGACGTCGAGTTCCTGGCGTTCGAGCTTTACGAGCTCGAGGTGACCGAGCCGCGCGAGGATTTCGAGCTGGAGATCGCTCGAGCGACCCAGGCTGTGCGCGCCGGCACCTTCGGCGACATCGGTCGCGCCCGCGCCCTTTACCGCCGATTCGGAACGGATCCGACCCGCACGCGGCCGTCCAACGAGGCTCTGCTGCGCAGGTTGAAGAAGGGGGATGCGCTCCCTCGCGTCAACTCACTGGTGGACGTGGCCAACGCGCTCTCCGTGCAGCTGCAGGTTCCGGTCGGCCTCTACGACCTGGAGAAGGCCCGCGGCGACGAGCTGACGATCAGGCTTGGCACAGAGGGCGAGGGCTACTCGGGTATCGGCAAGGAGCATGTCAACGTCGGCGGCCGCCTGTGCGTCGCCGACTCTGTTGGGCCATGCGGCAACCCGAGCGCGGACTCGGCGCGAACGATGATCACCACAGAGACCGAGCGCGCCGCCTGGATCTACTTCCTGCCGGTGACGGATGACGACATCGACCGCACCGCGGAGCTCGTCGCCGTGTTCGGTCGCGGACTGGTGCGCATGGCATGACGACAGGAACGCGCGCAGTGGAATCGGTGCTGTGCGTGCGTCGCGACGACATCTTTCCCGACGGCGCGTGGCACGGCTTCGTGTCCGCGGGACTGGAGCGCCACCAGCAGGTGATCCGCGAGCGGCATTTCTTCAAGCCGCGCGCCGAGGTCGAGGATGACCCGACCTACCAGCAGATCATCCCTTACGTCGTGTTCCACCACGGCGACAGGTACTTCCTCACCCACCGGCTGCGGGCGTCGGCGGAGCGGCGCCTGCGCAAGCAGTACTCGCTCGGCATCGGAGGCCACATCAACCCGGGCGACCTCAGCGCCGGCGACCCGATTGCCGACGGCCTGAAGCGAGAGTGGGAGGAGGAGGTCGTGTACGACGGCAGCTTCGAGGCGACGCTGCTCGGTCTGCTCAATGACGACTCGTCGCCGGTCTCGCGCGTGCACCTCGGCGTGGTGTTCCTGGTCGAGGGCGACAACGACAACATC
>VBFW01000102.1 GCA_005880525.1 Chloroflexota bacterium
CTCGGTTCGATCGCCGGGCCTCTCTTCGGCGGCATATTCACCTTCTGGCTGCCGATCATCTCGAGCCAGTTCGTCCAGACCCAGGACTGGATCCCCGACCAGGTCGCCTCGGTCTTCAAGAACGCCGGTCCGGCCGTGACCTATGGCGCCCTCCTGATCCTGATCATGATCTTCGCGCCGAACGGGCTGGCTGGCCTGATACTGTCGGCGTACGCCCGGCTGAGGAGCCGGTTGCGGGGAGTCGGTGAACGTACTAGTGGACAGTTGCCACCAGACCCCCAGACTGTTTAGGAGCCTTCGAAATAAGTAAGGAGGAAGACCTATGAAGAGAATGGGACCCCGATTGGCGGCGGCGGCCGCCTTCCTGGTGATGGCCGGCGCGTGCGGCAGCTCCAGCGGCGGGACTGTCGCCACCGACGTCGGCATCACGAGCAACCAGATCCTGCTGGGCAACACGATCTCGCAGACTGGGGCGGCCGCGGCCTACGGAACGATCGCCAACGCGGAGAACGCGTACTTCACTTACATCAACAGCAAGGGCGGCATCAACGGCCGCAAGATCAAGTTCGTCATCCTCGACGACGCCTACAACCCGGCCCAGACTGTGCCGCTCACCAAGCAGCTGGTCGAGCAGAACCAGGTCTTCGCCATGTTCAGCGGGCTGGGCACGCAGGACCAGACATCGGTGCGCGACTACCTCAACACGCAGAAGGTCCCGCAGCTGTTCGTCGCCACCGGCGCGACGACGTTCGGCAAGGACTTCAATTCCAACAAGTGGACCCTTGGCTGGCAGCCCCCATACCAGGGCGAATCGCACATTTACGCCAAGGACGTCCTGCAGAATCACCCCAATGCCAAGATCGGCGTGCTCTACCAGAACGACGATTACGGCCAGGACTACCTCAAAGGGCTAATCGACGGCCTCGGTGACAAGGCCTCGACGATGATCGTCGACAAGGAGAGCTACGACGTCACCTCAGCCAGCCCGGCATCACAGCTGGCGATCCTGCACGCGAAGGGCGCCGACACCGTTTTCGTGTTCGCGATTCCCAAGCCAACGATTCAGTCGCTCGCGATCATCACCGGCCTTCACTGGGCGCCAACGATCTATGTCAACTCGGTCTCCAACGTGGCGACCTACATGAAGCTGGCGGAGAAGTCAGGAGCCAAGATCGACGGCGCCATCAGCGTCGGCTACATCAAGGACCCGACCGACCCGCAGTGGACCAACGACGACGGCATGAAGCTATACCGGCAGGTCATAGCCAACTGCTCGACGTGTGACGCCAACAACGGCTTCAACATCTACGGCGTCGCGGTCGCATACACCATGGTCGACGTTTTGACGCAGGCCGGCTCCAACCTTTCTCGGGCCAACGTGATGAAGATCGCCTCCAGCCAGCTGAACGAGACCAATCCGTTCCTTCTGCCGGGTATCACGGTGACCACCACGTCGGGTGATCACTTCCCGATCATGCAGGAGCAGGTCATTCAGTGGACCGGCGACGCGTGGCACCTGCAAGGAAGCATCATCAACGAGCGCGGAACGATCAAGTAGTTCAAGACGCGTGGGGGAGCGTTCCCCCACGCGTGCTTGTTCCCTCCCCCGCATCGGGGGAGGGTCAGGGTGGGGGCGGTACCATTTCGCCTCGACGTGATCGCCCGACTCAAGCCGTACTGGCTGCATGCCTACCTGCTGACCTACACGCCGTTGCTGCTGCTCGCCGACAGCCGAATCACCGCGCTCTGGCAGCAGTGGGCGCTCGGCGCGCTCACGTTCGTCGTGCTCTACCTGGCGACGCTGAAGGCGCCGCGGGAGCAGCGCCTCCAGGTGTGGATGTGCGTCATCGTCGCGACGGGCTTCGAGGTCTTCGGCTCGTTGATCTGGGGCGTGTACCGCTACCGCCTGCACAACGTGCCAATGTTCGTGCCGCCCGGCCACGGCCTCGTCTACCTGTTCGGCCTGCTCGCGATGACCACGCCTGTCGTGAAGCAGCACGGCAAGCGTGTCGCGCATTTCGTGCTCGCGGCCGCGGGCGCGTGGGCGGTTGCGGGTCTAACCGTGCTCCCCATCCTGACCGGGCGCTTCGACCTGCAGGGAGCGATGTGCCTGCCCGTGTTCGCCTGGTTCGTCCTCCGCTCGCCGCGCTGGGCGCTGTTCGCCGCGATCTTCATCGCCACGGGCGAGCTGGAGATCTTCGGCACGAGCTTCGGCAACTGGAGCTGGCTGCCGGTCGCGCCATGGACGCATATCCCGTCGGGCAACCCTCCGTCAGTGATCGCCGGCGGCTACTGCGTGATCGACGCCTCGGTTCTCCTCGCGATGAGGGCTTACAGGGCCGGCTTGAACACCATCATCACGAGGATTCCGATCACGATGATCCCAAGGATCGGCCCGAGCATGCGGCTCCTGCTCGACAGCCGCGTGAACTCGGGCGAGGCGGTGTCCCCGGCGTCGGCCAACCTGATCTGGTCTTTGAGCAGCGGCGAGAACACCGCGAAGCCGATCACGGCCACCGCAACGAACAAGACGATGGCAACGATGATCCAGAGCGACGTGATCGACCAGTGGCCGATGAAGATCAGCAGCAGCCCGGTGAGGAACAGCACCCCGTAAGAAGGGTTGGCGATCCGGTCGTCGAGGAACTTGATTCCCTTGAGCATGAAGCTCATGTGCGCTGCCTCGCGGGCCGCAAGCGCGTTCCAAACGCCGTACGTGATGTTGGACCCGACCGCCGTGATCGCCGCCGCGACGTGGATGAACTTCAGCAGCGTGTAAAAGAACGCCATCAGCCCAGCTGCACGGTGGCGGACCCGAGCGTTGTCTTCTGGCCGTTCTCGTCCTCGCCCCACACCTCGAGCTCGACGTCCTTGCCGTCGACCTTTGTGATCCGGCCGCGACATCGGTACGGCTTGTCAGGCACGTCGATGCCGCGATAGCTCACCTCGAACGATTTCAACGTGCCCCTGTCGCCGATCCAGTCGGTGAGCAGCTGGCCCAGGTAGCCGGCCTTCAGCAGGCCGTGCAGGATGACGCCCGGCAGGTTGACGCCGCGCGCGAAATCCTGGTCGTAATGGATCTCGTAGAAGTCGCCCGACGCGCCGGCGTACTGCACCAGCTGGCGCGTCGTCGGGTGCTTGACGAGCTCCGGGATCTCCTCGCCGGCCTTCACCGCCGAGCTCATCGCCGGATCGCCGTCCCGCGCAGCCGCGCCACAGTGTGGCCATGCTGGTTGGTGTACTCGGTCTCGAAGATGATGAACAGCAGGTTCCCGCTCGAGCCGCTCTTCTCGTAAACGTCCCCGACCTTGCCGGTCGCCGTGATCCTGTCCCCCACCTTCACGGGCTCGAGATACTCGAAGCGGTTGCCGCCGTTCAGCCAGCCCTTGCCGTACTGCTCCGCCTCGTCGAGGTGGTAAGAGGTCGGCGCGATCGCCACCAGGAAGGTCGGCGGCGCCTCCTCGAGCCAGCGAGGGTTGGGGTCGCCGATGGCCTCGGCGAATCGCTTGAGATGACCGGCCTCGACGGTCGCGGTCACCGGCTTCTGCGTCTTGCCGATGTGCGCCTTGATCCTGTCGACGACGTCGGTCGCGGCCACCTTCAGCGACCCCTCGGGAGGCCGAGCACGCGCTCGGCGATGATGTTGCGCTGGATCTCGGACGAGCCCGCGTAGATCGTCTCCGCCTGCGCCCACATCCAGCCGAACTGCCAGCGGCCGTCCTCGAGCGCGAACGGCGACTCCGGCGCCAGCGCACCATAAGCGCCCTGAAGCCCGACAGCGAGCTCCTGCATGCGCTTGTCCATCTCGCTCCAGTAGAGCTTGGTGAGGCTGGCCTCAGGTCCCCACCGCGCGCTCGAAACGGGCCGCCTGCGCTAGACCGCCGCGCTCGAAGCCGAACACCGCCATCGCGATCTTCCAGCCGTCGCCAGGCTGGCCGACCAGGTCGCGGTCGTCGACCTCCGCGCCGGACAGAAATATCTCCGAGAACTCGCCGCCGCCCGTCATCTGGCGGATGCGCCGCACCTCGACGCCCGGCTGGTGCATGTCGACCAGGAAGAAGCCGATGCCTTTGTGCGCCTCACCCTCGGTGCTGGTGCGCGCGAGCAGGAAGCTCTTGTCCGCGTAGTGAGCGCCGCTCGACCATGTCTTCTGCCCGTTCAGCACCCACTTGCCATCCTTGCGCTCGGCGCGCGTTCGGAGGCCCGCGAGATCGCTGCCCGCGTCGGGCTCGCTGAATCCCTGGCAGAAGACCAGGTCGCCGCTGAGGATGCGGTCGATGTACTCATCCTGCTGCCACTGCGTGCCGTGCCCCAGCAGGGTCGGCGCGAGCAGCGTCACGCCGAGCCGGCCGAGGATCATCGGCGCGCCGGCGCGAGCCATCTCCTCCTGGTAGATCGCCTGCATCACCGGCGTGGCGCCGCGGCCACCCGCCTCTTTCGGCCAGCCGAGCTTGAGCCAGCGTGCCTCGTGGAGCATGCGCTGCCACCGGCGCTGGAGGTCCTCGTCGTCGTCCTCGCGATAGCCGCCCACGCCACGGTGTCGCCACTCGGCAGGCAGGTTGTCGTCGAGCCAGGAACGAACCTCTTCCCGGAAGGACTCCTCTTCCTTAGTGAAGCTGAGATCCACGACTCGCAAATTAGCAGGCCGCAAGGATGGACGGGAGGATGGGTATAACTAAGGAGATGGCTTCCGACGTCCTGTGCGGCCACTGCGGGGCCGTGCTCACCAATCCGACTGCGCCGTGTCCTCGATGCGGAGCGCCCGCCTCAGGCGCCTGGTACTACTCGCGCCCTCAGGCGCACAAGGACCCGCGCATCGCTGCGCTGCTGGCCGTGATCCCGGGCATGGGCCACTTCTACCTCGGCCACAACATGAAGGGCATCGGGTACCTGGTCGGCATCCTGGGCCTGCAGTTCTTCGGTTTCGACCTCGACCTCAGCGTCATCGGGCTCGCGGTCGGAGTGCCGATGGAGCTCGGAGGCGGCACGCTGTGGGCGTACAGCATCGTCGATGCGTACCGCACCGCCAAGCACATGGAAGGCCCCGCGCCTGGAGCGAACTACCGCGCTTAGGCGGCTCGCCTCTTGCGCGTGGTTTTCTTTGTCGCCGCCGCGGCTGCGGTTCCACTGCGCCGCTTGCGTCGCGCCGTCGTCGTTGTTAGTGCCTTCTGCACGCGCTTCTGAATGCCTCGCAATCCGCGATCGACCACACCGCTTGCGCCTGATGTTGCGCGCACGCTGAGCTTCTCAACCTGGCGCTTCAACTTGCGGTTTTCTTTGATCAATTGCGCGACGGCTGCATTCAACTGCTCGACGAGTTCATGACCACCTAGCCTGCGTTTGCCTCTGGGCATGCGGGCAGTATAAGCCTTCGAAATTCATCGAAGGATGACGAGCTTTCAGGTCATGCGCCGACGAGCGCAGGCTG